>JAUTWY010000594.1 GCA_030838305.1 Acidobacteriaceae bacterium | reverse complement strand
TTAGACTGTTCAGCCATGGTGCAGCCAACTTCTGGATATTTTCCAGGCGACCGACTGCGTCGCGCACCGCATACACGGCCATGTCTTTTTCATATTGGTTGTCAACGTATTCGCGATAGGAAGTCTTAAAGGGTTCTTCCCAGTCTTTCCATTCTGAATGAGGAAGCCAAGGGTGCCCGCTGATCACCGGTGGGAAGACTTCGTCTTCTCGCACATAGGTGTAGTCCCAATCCAGCTTACGCGCCAGAGGCAACCATTCATCTCTGTTAAGCATGAGCGCTCCTCAGGACTGCGGGGTCGGCTGCTGGTGGCCGGTATGCCGTTACCGAGTCGTCCTTGCGCACCTGCAAATTGGAAAGAAATCGCAGTATACTCAGGCGTTTGCAATTGCGTCAACAAGGGGACTCCGATGAAACAGCCACGGCCCAACGAGTCCCTTGGGCAACGGTCACAGCCAAGCGAATTTTATATCGGCACAGTGATCGATGCGATTCCGGGATTCGTGTGGAGCGCTTTGCCAGACGGCGACTTGGAATTCTGTAGCCAGGGATGGCTTGAGTACACAGGGATGTCATTAGAGGAAGTTAGAGGCAAAGAATTCGCCGCCCTCATACACTCCCAAGAAAAATCCGATTTTGTGGAGAAATGGGGAACGGCCTTAGCACATGGCCACTCATTTCAGACTGAGGCGCGGATACGCCGGGCCGACGGTTGCTATCGCTGGTTCTTGATTAGGGCGCTGCCTCTACGCCAAGCCGACGGGAAAATTCATCGCTGGTACGGTACCAACGTCGAGATCGAAGATCTGAAACGGGCTCAAGAAGAAATCATTGAGCGAAAGCACTCTCAAGAACAACTACTTGAGAGCGAGACTCGGTTCCAGGTCATGGCCGACACGGCACCAGTTTTGATTTGGATGACCGGAACGGATGGCCTTTGCAATTATTTCAACAAACCGTGGCTTGAATTCACCGGCCGAACTATGGAGCAGGAAGTCGGCACAGGATGGACGGAAAGCGTACATCCAGAGGATGTGCAAGGATGCTTCGATGTCTTCCTGCCTGCATTCCATGCCCGAAAGCCTTTCAGGATGGAATATCGTCTGAGACGAGCGGATGGAGAATATCGCTGGGTCATGGAGAGTGGCATTCCCAGAGATGCGGGTGGAGAATTTGCCGGCTATATCGGCTCCAACATTGATATCACCGATCTCAAGCGCGCAGCGGAGGAGCGTGAGAGATTACGTCAGGTAAAATCAGAGCTCGCCCATTTAAACCGCGTTACAACCATGGGCGAGTTAGCTGCTTCCATAGCGCACGAGATCAAGCAGCCAATCTCAGCAGCACACACAAATGCGAAGACCTGTTTGCGGTGGCTAGGACGCGATGAGCCCGACATCGCAGAGGCCCGGGAAGCCGTATCCAGAATTGTTCAGGACGTGACCCGCGCTTCTGAAATCATCAGTCGAATTCGCGGTTTGTTCAAGCAGGGGGAATCGGAACGAGGGTCACTCGATGTGAATGAAGTGATTGGGGAAATGATCAGCCTGCTTCGCGGCGAGGCTGGACGGCATGCGATTTCCGTCCAAGCCGAGCTTGCACCTGAGTTGCCCAAAGTCAGCGCTGACCGAGTGCAACTTCAGCAGGTCCTTATGAACCTGATGCTTAATGGTATCGAAGCCATCAGTGAGGGGAAGGCGGAAGGGCAGCTGACAATCAGGTCGCAACGCAACCCCGAAGACCTGGTGCTGATTTCCGTCAGCGATACGGGGATAGGATTACCTCCCGATCGGGCGGAGAAAGTTTTTGACGCGTTTTTCACAACGAAGCCTCAGGGAACCGGCATGGGCCTGTCGCTCAGCCGGTCGATAATTGAAGCGCACGGAGGCCGCTTGTGGGCCACCGGCAACCCTGATCGTGGCGCAACCTTTCAGTTCACCTTGCCCGCCGAACTTGCCCTCACTGCGCAGGCGTAAAGACTACCTCAGTGCTGCAGGATCCCTCAGAAGACGGCGAACTAGAACGCGGCAATCAAGAACCACAGATGCTACCCCGAACAATACCAGCAACCGACTACCCGAATTGGAATGACGATCCGACTAATGGGAGTTGATCGAACACTCGCCATACTACGGAGTGGGGCCTAACGATTACGGCACGGCTAAGATTTCCAGGACCTCAAACTGGTCATCATCCACTGATCTAGTCAATTTAATTCTCGCTCTGATCCGTGCACGTCTGGATAGGCGATCGAGCGAACCCTTCGGGGCGTTCTCAAAAAACTTTGCTAGGGTGTCAAACCCATCAGCAGTTGCAATCGGGAGAAAATAGACAATGCTAAGGACGCGCCTCGGGGGAACGTCTTGGGGATAGGCCGACAAGCGTGTCGTGTCCACACTTAGGTTCTGGCACATTGAGGCGCGTTTGTTTGTGGTGCGAATACAGTAGTCGATCGTGCTGCACTCTTTGCTTGTCTTCCCCAAACAATATTTTTGAATTGGCAGAGGGATCCAAATCAGCTGTATGGCTTTCTTGCCACTCTCAAGATGCGGGTCTTGAACAAAAAGTGACGCCTCCAGTTCAGAAATTTTTTCCTGAGATACAAGCAGCGAGGTTTGGGCTAGCGCTATTTCACTGCCACCCGGAAAATGGCGCGCAGGCGAGACCGTTCCGAAGACGAGGGTGACTGCAATGTACCTGAGCAACCACCGTCGAATGTGCATACCGGAATTGTAGCGTCCGTGCCACACTGCGCCAAAGCAAAGTTTTGGCCAAGTTTATAAACGCGCAAATCGGAAAAGTGTAATCCAAGCGAAGACCACACGTCCGGTTTTGCGATTATCGGGAGTTGCGATTTATTTCTGCGGCTATATGCATCTGAGTCGGAGCTCCTTGTGACGCCCGTCACATGCGCGAGTGATCTGCACTACAGACGCCGCGGTCCTCGCCGCTGCAAAATGGCGTTGGTTTAAGACATTTGCATCATGCACTTGGGCCCCGAAGCGCAAGCGATCTTCGCAGTGCATGAATAAGGAGGTTCCGATGATCAACGCTACTGCAAC
>JAUTWY010000566.1 GCA_030838305.1 Acidobacteriaceae bacterium | reverse complement strand
GAGATGGTGCGGGTCACCTTCTGTCCGCCGCCGGGCAGGCTGCGGGACTCTTCTTGCCTCTCCTGAATCAGAGTCCTGTGACCGTCGGAGTCCCTGCCAAATGTGCGCTCAATGTTGCGCACCGTCGTGTCGTTGATGCGGAGAGACTCTTTCTCCGTGTCCGAATAGGGGACGTAGCGCCCGTCGGGACCAAGCGTTTCGACCGACGTCCTGTCAACTACTCGACCGTTGACTTCCGAATGAGTTTCATTCGTGCGCGTGGGATTAACAGCTTCGCCGAGGCTCCCCTGCTGGCTGCTGGCGGTCCAAGATTGGACTCCGGAGATATCCTGCGCCATGCAAATTCGCGAGATGCAGAAGGCGGCCCCCAATGAGACTAAGACAAACGGTTTCACCAATCGGCCACAACTCATAAGGTCCAATTTTACATTACCGTCCTCAACTATATACCTCGGCTGCCTACCACGAGCGCAGTCCGCGGAACCTCGCGGCGTTCGGGGAGTGCAGCCAGGGTGTCTGCGCACCGCCGGCAGCTCGCTCGGGGAATTCGACAGTGGCGGACACATCGTGACCAGATAGCAACCGTCCGACTACCTGCGTGGCACGAGAGTAATGCAGCGGTCGGAACCAAAGATATTATTGTCGAGATCGTGACGATCGCACTGGTCAGTTTGAACCATGAGGCTAGTGGAGTGTATCTTAAATAGATTTACAGATTATTTCTTTCTTTTTTCTACCTCGGGGCAGGGTGGATCCCGCCTTGATCTGCTCCATCTTGACCCGCGCCCGCTCGATTTTCTTGATGATGCCCTCGACCGTGGCCGTCCAGATGAACGGCTTGGGGTTTTGGTTCCAAGCTTGCATAAATGCCTCGATCGCCTGCTTGAGATCCGGCACACTCACGAAACTGCCACGCCGAATCGATTTCTCGGTCAATTCTCTGAACCAGCGCTCCACCAAATTCAGCCAGCTTGAACTGGTCGGCACAAAGTGACACACAAAGCGAGGATGCTTCTTCAGCCAGGCTTGCACGTGCGGCTCTTTGTGCGTGCCGTAGTTGTCCATCACCAGATGCAACTTCAGCTGCGGGGGAAACTCCCCGTCCAAGCGGCGCAGAAATCTCAGCCACTCCTGATGGCGATGCCGGGCGTGACATTCACCGATCACCTTGCCGTCCAATACGTTGAGCGCCGCAAACAGCGTGGTCGTGCCATGGCGTTTGTAGTCATGCGTCATCGTACCGCACCGGCCCTTCTTCAGGGGCCGCCCCGGCTGCGTGCGATCCAACGCTTGAATTTGGCTCTTTTCATCCAAACACAGCACCAGCGCCTTGTGCGGCGGGTTCAAATACAACCCCACTACATCGGTCAGCTTCTCCAAGAATTTCGCATCCCGCGACAGCTTAAAGGTGCGGCTGAGGTGCGGCTTGAGATTGTGCAGTTGCCACAAGCGGTTCACCGTACTACTGCTGACCTGTTGCGCCTGCGCCATGAGTCGGCAACTCCAATGGGTCATCCCCTGGGGCTTACTCTGCAAGGTCGCTTGGATGATCCGCTCGCGCGTGGCCTGATCGTACTGCGGCTTGCGCCCCCGTCCGGGGGCGATCTGCCAAACCTCCCCGATGCCTTGCTCGCGCACCCGCTTGCGCCACAGCAGCACGGTGGGGCGGCTCACCCTGAGCTTCTCGGCGATGGCCACGTTCTGCTCACCCGCCACGGCGTCCAAGATAATCCGGCAGCGTAGGGCTACCTGTTGCGGAGTACCGTGGGCGGATTCCCATTGTTCCAGCTGCGTGCGTTCAGCCGCTGGCAAATTGATCGCCAAGCTCGTGTTCGGCATTGGCGAGATCATAGCAATTGCCGCCAAGTCTGTAAAGTTATTTCAGATACACTAGACTAGCAGCCCGGGGTGTAAGTAGCTAATTTTCGGCACGACCAGCCGCGCCGAGCTGCGAGTCGAGCTTCGTGATTCTGTGACCGATTTCGTACAAGATATTGAGGTTCGGCTTCCTGAGAGCCGATTGCGATTTTCCCGACGAGTAAGTAGTAAATAAACAGCAAAAAAGGCGTCCCCTCGAGGTCTTTCCACTGCCGCGGCGTGCCCGCACCCAGCACTTTGCGCAAGATCAGGCTCAAGTTGAAGGCCCCCACATGGACCAGTTGCCGCTTCAGAATATTCTCGTGTCCGCGTAGATGTGTGCGCCTCATGCCGCCCGTCTCGTAGCAGTGCGCAAAGCTGCGTTCCACCAGTTCGCCTCGCCGCCGCAGTAAGCTTTTGCCGTAGCCGCCGCGCACCCGCCGTCGATTCTGGTACACCGCCTGTTGCTCCTCGGTTTTGCCCTTCCAGTGGCGCTGCCCCGCTGGTTTCTTTTCCGGAATGTAAGTACGCACTTCGTAACTCTTCACCCGCTGCAAGACCGCGCCGCTGTGGTAACCCTTGTCCGCTACCATCTCTTCGATTCCCTCGACGTTGACCTTGGGCGTATCCTCGGGTCGCTGCTCCACTTCGCGGCTGACTAACTCCGCCACCGCCATTCCCGCCTCGCTCAGCGTCGCGTCCAGCGTCACCGTGTCGCCCAGGTCGGCTCCCTGCAGCGTCACCGCCACCACCGCACCCGTATCCAGATCGACCGCGTGCTCGGCCTTGTGCGCCAAGTGCGTGCGCCCGTCCTTCATCTTCGTGATCCGCGCATCCCCGTCCGCCGGGCTTTCCCACTCCTTATTCGACATCCGCTTTTTCCGCTTGCGGTCCAACCGTGCCAAGTCTTCCCGGCTCGGCGTCTCTATGCCCGAAGCCTTCGCCAGACCACGCAGAAACTCCTCATAGCTTTCCCCCGTGTCGCGGCGCACAATCGAGCGCATCGCCGCGTTCGCCTCCAACGTCGTCGCATCGATGGCGATCCGCTTCCCCTTCACCAACCCACGATCGGCCAGAACCCCCAGCACCCAGCCGAACACTTCGCGATGTGTATCCACATCGATCAAGCGCCGGGTACGCGAAATCGTCGTGTGATCCGGCGTGTACTCGTCCAGCGCTATGCCCACAAAACGCCGCAACCCCAGCGAATCCGCCAATCGCCAGGCAATCCCCCGTTCACTGTCGATGCCCTCAAAGTAACCCAGCAGCAGCGACCGGAAGTAGATCCCCGGGGTCAGCGACGGCCGCCCATACTTAGCCGCATAAAACTTCGCACACCGTCCCTCTACAAACTCATCGAACTTCTCCGCCTCCAGCACTTCATTCAGCCGCTGATAGAACGGATGTCCTGGAGCCGAAGGCAACTCCGTATGAGCAATCCAAATGTCTTCCTGCTTTTCCCGCTGCTTGCGCGTCCCCATTGCCATACGCGCATTCTACGAATCCTACCTGTGGATCCTTCAAACTCTTTTGCTTACGCACCCGGACTTACACCCCGGGCTGCTAGCGAAACTGATCTTCCTGTCAGCGTTCCCTGCTTTCTTGGTGGGCCATTTTGTTGTCCATGGTTTTTCGCGGCTCGGTGTTAACGAACTGACAAGCTTTATGATTTCGATGCCACTTCTGATTTTCGGCTGGTTCTTCTTGGTCGGTTGGCTGCTTGATCGCCGGAGAAGCGGACGAATCGGTGTGAAATGAGGTGCTGTGAAGTGCGCCGCTATCCCGTCTCTGACTCCACCGCCGCTCCGATTGCCAACGGGTGGAGCGATCCAGTTCCCGGGCGGGCCTGTCATTCCGCTGTGGACCAGCGTTTTTCACAGCGCGCTGCAATCGCCTGTCAACAACATTTGGATTGGGACGTCAACTACATGGTTGCGGTAACCTCAATGCAGTTGTTGAATCCACATGAAGACTAGGACGACGCAAGTTGCGCCACAGATCAGCACCTCCGAGGAGCAACTAGCGAGCTTTATCGACAAGTTTGATCCAAAGCACGCTGCTCTGATCCGCTCGGTGCGCAAGGCACTACGCAAGCGCCTGCCCACAGCGAACGAACTGGTCTATGACAACTACAACTTCTTCGTCATTGGATATTGTTCAACCGAAAAGC
>JAUTWY010000564.1 GCA_030838305.1 Acidobacteriaceae bacterium | reverse complement strand
CTAGAGATCGTCGGCACAGCGGCGGGTGAAGGCGCTCTCAATGAGGTTGTCGCCGACTCGAACAACCACATCCGCCATGAAATCGCCCAGTTGAATTTCTTCAATTTATCCACGCAGAATGTTTCTGGCTGAGATAGGCATGCAGTCATTATAAACCTGGGAGAGAGCACATGAACGTTCGAAGACTGGCTCTGGTGGCGTTACTAATCGGCCTGATTTCTCCTCTGGGTCTGGCACAAGAGATCACTGTTGCCGCGGCGGCGGACCTTCAATTTGCCATGCAGGATGTCACCGCCAGATTTCACAAGGAAACCGGAAAGACCGTGAAGCTCATTTACGGTTCGTCAGGAAATTTCTTTCAGCAGATTCAGAACGGAGCTCCCTTCGACATGTTTTTTTCCGCCAACCTCGACTTCCCCAAAAAACTGGAAGCCGCTGGATCGACTGAGCCGGGAACCTATTACCAGTACGCAAGGGGCAAGATCGTGCTCTGGGTTCCGAAGGAATCCAAAATCGACCTGACGTCGGGCATGAAGGCCCTTCTTGATCCTTCCGTTAAGAAGATCGCCATTGCAAATCCACAACACGCCCCATATGGACAGGCCGCGGTCGCAGCGATGCAGACGGAGAATATCTACGAGCGCCTCAAGGAAAAATTTGTTCTTGGCGAAAATATTTCACAGACAGCGTCGTTCGTTGTCTCCGGCGCCGCCGATGTCGGCATCGTGGCCCTCTCGCTCGCCTTATCGCCAACGATGAAAGAGAAAGGCCGCTACGCCGATATTCCGGCTGGCGAATATCCGCCCATTGAACAGGCATGCGTTATCCTCCGTTCGTCAAAAGAAAAGGACACGGCGCGACAATTCCTATCGTTCATGAAGACACCCGCCGTTGCCGAAGTATTGAGGAGCTATGGCTTCGACGTGGAAAGTAGTGCCAAATGAAACGACCCCAAAACGTGAGGACATGTGTGTGCAGCCTGACCACGATTGGCTCAGAGTTTACGACTCTTCGGCCGGAACACCCCAGCGTCGTTCGCTCAACGATCTTCGTGTTAGCATTTTGTTAGCTCCTCGCCCTCGGCGGCGCGCGCATGTCCCGCATCTGTCCCATTCCGATTTCACTCTTTCCGATCGCGCTGCTGGCCATTCTGCTGTCTGCGAGCGCACCTGCGGCTGAGCCGTCGCCTTGGCTCGAGATCCACTCCGCGCATTTCACCGTCATCACCGATGCGGGCGACAAAAAAGGACGAGAGGTCGCGCTCCGGTTTGAGCAGATGCGCGCTGTCTTCGCCACGCTGCTGCTGAAGGAGCGGCTCAACGAGCCAGTGCCGCTGACCATTCTCGCCTTTAAGAATGACAAGACTTACTACCAGAGCGCGCCACTGCGCCAGGGACAGCCTATCGGCGTTCCCGGTTTCTTCATCCCCGGTGAAGACCGCAACTTCATCGTGCTGAACTTGTTCGAGGAAGAACCTTGGCGAGCGGTTTCGCATGAGTTCGCTCACTTGCTGCTGAACTACAACTATCCTCCCGTGCAAGGATGGTTTGATGAAGGGTTCGCGGAATACTTCAGCGCGATCCGCCTCGATAACAAGCAGTTCGAAATCGGCGGTGATCCTGAGTTGCAGCCCGCTCTTAGGGAAGACGCTCTGCAGAACCAGCGCGACCCGCGTAATCGGCCGAAATCGCTTACGGAGTTGCTGAGCGGACAAGTCTGGCTCGCGCTGCCGGATCTGCTCACGATGAAACACGACACGTCTTCCTACACGGAAGCCACGCACAGCACCCTGTTTTACGCGCAGTCGTGGATGATGGTCCATTACCTGATTCATGAAAAAAGACTGTCCGAGACCGGCACTTATTTTGGGCTGGTCGAGAATCAGCACGTCCCGGTGGAAGAGGCGATCCAAAAAGCATATGGCGTCACAGCCGCTCAATTCGATCAGGCGGTCAAAAACTACTTTCATTCCCTCAAGCCGCTGTTCGCGGCGCTCGATGCGTCGAAGCAATCCAACTCTCCAGCCAATTCCCCGCAGGTTTATCAATTCCCAGAGTTGGTGGGACCGAACGACGACGTTATCAACACCAAGAGTATTCCCGAAGCCGACGCCCACGCTCTCACGGCTGAGATGAAACTCAGAATTCCCGAACGCCGCGACGCTGGTCTTCAGGAATTGCAGGCATTAGCGGCTGCGCCCGACCCAAGAAACGCGAAGCCTTCCGGCAACACAAACAAAGACGAAAAGACAGATTCTCCGCTGCTCGCTGCGACCGGCAACGAGATTGCGCATCGTGCGCTTGCCTGGGACCACCTGCAACGCGGCGAGTTTGATGCCGCGGCCGAAGAACTCGGCAGCGCCGCCGTACTCAACCAGCGCGATATGTGGATCCGCTATTACCTTTCCGTGCTGAAGTACCGCATCTCGCAGAAGTCGCACACCGACATTCAGGGACTGCCCAACATGCTCCAAGACCTGCGCGCTGTGCTCGAGTGGTATCCAGAATTCGCCGACGCTTATGACCTGACCGCCATTGCGCGCCGCGAAGGTGGAGGTCCGGTCGCGGCCATGCAGGCGGAACGGGCAGCGATACAACTCAGTCCGCGCAACCAGCAGTACGTTTACCATCTGGCCGAAATCTACATTGACGATAAGAAGTGGGAAGCGGCGCGAACCTTGCTCGAACGGTTGAAGAGCAGCAGAGATCCCAAGGTCGCGGCCCAGGCACTCGAGCGCTTGGGTCAAATCGGCAATGAGCAGAAGTACGGAATCTCGGCCGGTACGACGCCTGCCAGGAAACTCACCACGCAAACTTCGCCCTTCGAAGTGCTGGAGCAAGACGCCGCCAAGCGTGCCGCCGCCGCGCAACCTACCTCACCGGGGGCGACCGGCGACAAGCGTCCGGCAAGGTTCTTGCAGGGCCGTTTGGTGAAGGTGGATTGCTCGCAATCGCCCGCCGCAATTCTTACCGTGGCCGCCAGCGGAACTATTCTGAAGCTGCGGACGCCCGACTACAAGTCCCTGCTGCTGATTGGGGCTGACACATTTTCCTGCGACTGGAATGACCGATCGGTCTCGGTGAACTACAAAGCCGGCGGCGTGTCCGATGGCGATCTTGTGTCGGTGGAAGTGCGGTGAAGTTCTGGCAGCCCCCCAGCCGCCTCCAGCCCGGGATTCTGTTCACTTCGATTTCACTTTAAGTTGGGAGTAAGAAAAAAAACAGGCCGGCGCAAGGCCGGCCTGATTAGAGTCGAGCTAGAATGGGGCGACCTGGGGAAAATGGATCTTGAGCTTGAAGCAAATGAAGAGCACAAGGACCGCACCCAGGATGGAAACGATGAGGCCGGCGGGATGATATCGTTCGTTGGACGGACGCGAAAACATGTGGGTAATGCCGCCGCCGAGGATCGATCCGATGATGCCGAGCACGATCGTCCAGAAGATCGTCATGTGGACATGCATCACAGATTTCGCGATCACCCCCGCGATCAGACCAACCAGAACATACCAGAGTAAGTGGAACATGGTTTTCCTCCGTGCCTTCAGAATGTCGTCGAGTATAGCCTAAGCCGCGGGACGCAAACATGGGGACCGGCTAAAGCCGGTTTCAACAAAAGAAGTTATCGCGGCGCTGAAGCGCTGTGCCACCCAAAAGCAAGTGCCAGATCCGAAATCCAGTGCAACATCCGAGGTCAGGTGCGCCGCGCCAAAATCGAGAGCAACAGTGGGTTTTCTCATCCACCCGAAATTGAGGTTGGCCGTGGACGAGCTATTGTGCAACTAAGCTGTCTGGGTGTCGCACCCCTAAGGAGAAACCAATGACAACCAAATTGATTCGTTTGGTAATGTGCCTGGTTCTTGCAGGTCTGACCGCGTCGTGGGCGATCGCGCAAGAGGAGACCAGTGATAAGTCGAAAGGGGATGTAAGGACGATAACGGGTTGCTTGAGCAAAGGCGATAGCGCTGATGAGTTCGTGCTCACGGGAAATGATGGCAGCACGTGGGAGGCTCGGGGCCACAAGAGCGGCGTAGACCTCTCCAGCCATGTGGGCCACACCATCACTGCGACGGGCGTGGTGTCGAACGCGACGGCGCATAACATGAAAGAAGATGCCAAAGACGCGGCGCATGACTCAGGCATGAAGAAGAGCAACACCGAGCACGGTCATTTGAAGATCACCGACGTGCAGATGGTAAGCGACTCGTGCCAGAGGTAGTCATACATTTCACTTTGTGACTAGAATGGGGCTTCCGGGCCCCTTTTTTTATCCGTCACATTGATGTTCAGCCGCAGGAAACAGCAAGATGACAGGAACTCGAATGCACGAGCGTAGAAAATGAATGAGCCCCAAAATGAAACACCCTCCCGATGGAAGCGGGAGGGTCGGGAAATCGTAGAGCCAGCGGTTAGGCGCGAACGACGTTACCCGCCTGAAAGCCTTTCGGGCCTTTGAGCAGATCGAACTCCACGGTCTCACCCTCGTTGAGCGAGCGATAGCCGTTCTCCTGAATCGCGGAGAAATGTACGAAAACATCCTCCCCGGTGGAGCGCTGGATGAAACCATATCCCTTCGCCCCGTTGAACCACTTCACTGTTCCCTTCTCTCTCACAAAACTCCTCCTCTATCATTAAGAATTAGGTCCCTGGATTTCCCAATCGTGCTCCGAGAAACGGAGCGCCCCCTCGAGAGAGCCAGTGAAACCCGGTTGCGTGTCTCTGTGCAAAAGAAATTACCCCCAAGCAAAAGACTCCTCAGTTTCGCGCCGCGTAAAGAAACTGCGGCGTGAACTTCCGGAGTCCTGGACCATCGACGCTAATTTCTACTGCCCTGCTCAAGACATCAACCTGCCTTACAACTCATCCCCGATGCTCCCGGGATGATGCGCACCAGATAATAAGCAGTATTAAAACGTTTCGCAAGAAAAATTAGCAAAACGAACCCCAAAATAACCCCTGGTCACATTTGAAGCTTTAACAGAGTATAAGAAACCACGCATTTTCGTCCCCAAAGCGCATTTCCTGGCCGGACGTAACCCTTTGATAGGATTAAGGGAACCCTGTGCCCGATCCAACTACAGTTCCGGTCTCCCAACCTGTGGAGGGGGTATCCCCGCCACCACTCCCGCGACGCCGACGTCCTGGGATGGCCTTCTACACCACAAGATACCTGTTGCGCACGGATGTGCACACATTTGCCTTCTCCGTCGCCGCCAACGCAATCTTGTCTTTTTTCCCTTTCGTCGTGCTGCTGATGACATTGATCCGGCGGGTTTTTCACTCGCGAGTGATGTATGACGTGGTGGTTGAGTTGCTGCGCGACTCTCTACCCGCGGGTCAGGAGTTTGTCATCCGCAACCTGAATGCCATGGTCGATACGCGGCATCGCGTGCAGGTCGTATCGCTGATCATTCTGCTGGTGACGTCGTCCGGCGTATTCATGCCGCTAGAGGTGGCGCTGAACCGCGTCTGGCGATTTCCCAACAATCGGTCGTATCTGGGCAACCAACTGATCTCGTTGGGACTGGCTTTCGGTTGCGGCGTATTGACGCTGCTCTCCATTGCCATGACCGCGGGCAACGTGGCCTTGATGGGATTTCTACTGCACGGTCATGGCACGGGATTTATTCGCGTGGTGGGTTTTGTTGTGATGAAGGTGTTTGCCATTGCTGCCAGCATTGCTATCTTTTTTCTGATCTATTGGGTACTGCCCAACGGGAAGGTTCCGGTGCGCGCCGTTTTGCCTGCGGCCATTATCATGGGACTGCTTTCTGAAGCATTGAAGTATGGATATATTCTCGCGCTGCCCTGGCTCAATTTTGGCGAAGTCTACGGTCCCTTTGCGCTCTCGGTGAGCATGATGTTCTGGGCATTCCTGACCGGTCTGCTGTTGCTGGCCGGCGCCAACCTGAGCGCAGAGGAACATCTGCGACGAAGGCTATAGGGCCGCAGGTGCCGAGAAGGAACCGACGCCGAAAATTGCAGGTTTGGGCGTTACATGTCCCCACATAGGCTTTGCCGAAAGCTCGAGAGCCGAATTATTTCTTGGTCCACTGATCCACCCAGGCGTTGACGGTTTCGTACCAGAGGCGGCTATTTTGCGGCTTGAGTACCCAGTGGCCTTCGTCTGGGAAGTAAAGCATTTTCGAGGGCACCCCCATCATCTGGAGCGTGGTAAAAAGCTGGAGGCCTTCGCTCACATCGAGGCGGTAGTCGCGCTGGCCGTGGATGACGAGAGTGGGCGTCTTGAACTTCTTGGCCGAATTGCGCGGAGACCATTTGTTGTAGACGTCATGATTCGTATACGGTGTGCCCCCGAACTCCCAGTTGTTGAACCAGAGCTCTTCAGTGGTGCCCCATGCGGAAAACGTGTTGAACATGCCATCGTGCGAAACGATGCACTTGAAACGGTCGGTGTGACCGAGGATCCAGTTGGCCATGTACCCGCCGTAGCTGGCGCCCAGCGCGCATTCGCGAGACTTATCAATGAAACCATAATGCTCTTCTGCGTAGTCGAGGCCCTTCATCAGGTCTTCAAACGGAGCACCCCCCCAGTCGCCGTTGATGGCGTCGATGAAATTCTGTCCGTAGCCGGTCGAGCCATGAAAGTTGATCATGATGACCACGTATCCTGGGCCTGATGAGGTTGGTGCGGCGAAGAGTTCGGGATTCCAGCGGTAGCTCCAGTCGTCGCCCCAGGCGCCCTGCGGGCCGCCGTGGATGAGGAACTTTACGGGATATTTTCTGTTGGCATCGAAGTTCGGTGGCTTAACCAGGAAGCCTTCGACCTTGTCGTTGTGAGCGCCGATGAACCAGAAGGACTCGAGCGGGGACATGGCGATTTCGGAGAGCAGTGCGTCGTTGAGGTGAGTCAGCTTCCCAGGTGGCGGAGGGGGAGGATCGCCGCACACCGTCGGACAGAGCATGAAGCCGTATATCGCATTCGGTTCTCCAAGAGAGTTGTTTGTGAAGTAGATGTCTTCGCCGTTCGGTGCGACGACCATGTCATCTTCTGTCGCCATGATCAAGGTCGGAACCTCGACACGCTTCCCTGTCGCAATAAGGAGAGAAAATATCGGAGCTTTGCCTTCGTTCTCGGTGTTGAAATAGATGCGGGACGAGTTCGGCGACCAAGTAAAAGTACCCACCCACTGGTCAAAATCCTCTGTCAGATTTTTCTTCTCCCCCGTTTTGCGGTCATACAGCATCAAGCGAAGGCGGTCGCTCTCGTATCCCGGACGCTGCTGGGCACGGTAGGCGATGTAGCGGCCATCGGGCGAATAGAGCGGCGTCGAATCGCTGGCGGGATTATCGGCGGTGATGTTTTTCGTTTTGGCTAAAACCTGTGCAGGCGAGTCGCCCGCTCCCACACTGACTGGGACGATCCAGAGATCGTTGTTGGTGGAAGCGGCTTCGTTCTTGTCGTGATTCGAGGTGTAGCAAAACTCCTGGCCGTCGGGCGAGAAGGCGTAGTTGTCCTGGCCGCCGAGCGAGAACACGGGTGAGTCGTAGTCCCCGGGCGTAAGATCGCGGGCTGCGCCCGCGGGACAGCCGGGGGCGGCGGCTGTCCCCACACAAGCATTTACGGGGACAACGAAAATGTGGCTGCGCTTGCCTTCTTTGTAGGCATTCCAATGGCGATAGAGCAGGCGGTCGAAGATCAATGCCTTCACCTTTGATTTCTCATGTTCTGCGAGCTTCTTCTCGTTGCAGGCGGCTTCTTCGGCGGGAGCGCCATCGCAGTCGGGATAAACATCCGATGTGAAGAGGATGTTCTTGGCATCGGGCGACCAGAGCTCGCCGCCAGCCTCGGTCACAAAAGAAGTCAGTTTATGTATTCCTGTAACC
>JAUTWY010000552.1 GCA_030838305.1 Acidobacteriaceae bacterium | reverse complement strand
AGATTATCTCAATATATTTCTTGTGTAATGGCACGGGCGTTGCCAGGCCGTCGAAAAGGACGCGAACGCTATTCGCTGAACGGCCTCTCCCGACGATCGTGCCCATGCTATTCGCGGTGCGGGGACTACGCGCCATTCCCAGTTCGTTCAGTCTGCAGCGCAGACCTATTGCAAAGTCAAAAACGTCGTCCGTCATAAATCACATCGGCCGCAGCCAAAAAAAGCAATGGAACCGGGACTCCCATTAGCCCCAACGTGTATCGTTCCGGAGGAACAAGCGCCTGCCGTATAGGTTGGAATTTTGGCTCAGGGAGACGTCCATGTCCATTAAATCGACCGTTATGGCGATAGCCCTCGTCGGCGCGACAAGACGGTGTTGAAGAAGTCGTCATTGCGCCAAACAGTCGCGGTGACATAGCCAAGCCTAAACTTGGCTGCGGGTTGGTTGGCTTTTGCCATGGTACTCTCCTTCCCGCTGTTGATTGAGTTGGGTGCGGGTGGCGGGGGCCAAACTGGCCGCACTTTAATGCGCGATCCGCAAAAAATTACATCCTAGCAGAATGTGCGGGTGGTTGAGTCCCGCCATCCACATCCAACCTACATCTAGCTCCTACGATACCACGCGTTCGCGTTCCTGCACGTCCGGGACGTGGATAAGCGCGTGTATCAGCGTTCGCTCCGCATATAGGGGCTACGCTCGGAGACGAGCTTCAAATCGGGGTCCGCATCAAGAACCGAGAGGTGCGGCTTCAACCTGGAAGGCTTTTCCCCGTCCCTTTTGGTCTCCCACTCTTTGATGAAAGCCAGCAAAAAAATAAGAGACCCGACGACCGCGAAAACGGCCCAAGAGGTAAGCTTCATTGCATGATCCTCCTATGTCCGCGTAACGCGGAAATAGGGGCAATATTCGGGCATGGTACGATTGAAGGCAGCTTAGTTCATCACAAACAGGAGAGCTGCCATGTCGTTCATCGACTTCGCTGAGAAAAAGGCGCGCTGCTCCATCGAGCAGGCGGCTAAGCTACTGAATTTGAAAACCACGGAAGAACGCTCGCAGTTGCGGGCGCCCTGCCCGGTGTGTGGTGGAGGCCCGCGGGCGATCGTCATTACCCCCGCCAAGAACCTCTTTCATTGCTTCCCGTCTAAGGCCGGTGGCGACCAAATCGCCCTCGTCTCCCACGTCAAAGGCGTGAGTCAAAAGGACGCAGCGGCCTTGATGCTCGGCCAGCAAACCCAAGGTACTGTACAGTCTAACGGTACAAGTACCAGTACTGTACAAGACAAGTTCCCCCCGCTTGATTATCTCGAAGCCGACCACATCACAGTGGAAGCGCTCGGGTTGTCCCAAGAGACAGCCGAACCGCTGGGGATTGGATATGCGCCCAAGGGCATGATGAAAGGCTATGTCGCCAATCCTATCAGGCTTCCGACCGCCGAGTTGACCGGCTACATTGGAATTACCGAGGCGAAGCTCCCGAAAGAGTTTCACCTTTCCAACGTGGTCACCTTTCCCAAGAAGACTGCTTAGGCAGTGCCCCGCAGAAATGCGGGGTTTTCTTCTACCTGCGAACCCCGGACGCACCCACCCTAGGAGTTGGGACAGGCATGGGAGCAACAGTGGGGCTGCTAGGCAGAGTCGCGGCGGGGCCTGTGTTCCTCCAGGTGGGAACTACATTTGTCGAACCTATCGTGGCGGGGTACGAACCCACTGAAGGTTGCACGACTGATCCATATCCTTCGGTACCGGTGGTTTGTGCGAGCGCCAGCGTACTTGTGAGAGTGAACGCTGTTGCCAGCGCGATTGTTGTAACTTTCATGACTGTCTCCTTTCTTTCTTAGATAGGAGACATTCGCGCTGTCTGCTCGACCTTTCCGTTCAATTCTTCTTTAGCGCGATGGAAGACGCCAAGCCGCTCGCATGAGAGTACTCACGCGGCGACAATCGTCTTCCATCGCGTGTCATTCGGGTCGGAGGTTATGCCGGGCTTCGCTAGAACGGTGGCAGAAAATCACAACAATATGTGGTCCGAGAGGGTTGAGAAGGTCGCGGAGAAAGTACGCGCGCAAGGGGGGTAAGCACTCGCTTACATGATCGGTAGTCGGGCGCCACTTTGAGATTCAAATGCGCGCGAAGCTAACGCATCTACTTACAGGCCATCGGTTTTTTGAATGACCGCTTTGCGCCAATAGCGGCCGTTCCATAACCGCTCATTACGCTATTGGCCGGCGCATGGCAGATCACGACGCCTGGATCATATCCAATTCAAGCTCCCCGTACAGGCGTCGGTGCCTCTTGCGCGGCAACTTCCGCGGCGGTCACGATGAGACGCCCAACAACAGCACTTACCCTTCCAAAGTCATGCTTCTTCATGCCGGATTCCTCATCCATGTAGAGACGCCTGTTGACCTCAATCATAACGGACAAGATTCGGTTGTCCTTTCGACACGATGAGAGCGGGACCAAGGCACCGGCAAATGGCGCGTCAACAGTGACCGAATATTCCTCGTCCTCAATTGCCGCGAAGATGGCATCGCGAAGCGCCGGAGGCGTATGGAATGAATCCGTACCAATACAGAAATCTGGGCGAGGTGCGGTCTGGTCTGGCTCGTGGGGCAGAGCAATGGACGAGAAGCTGTGGCAATCGATAATCAGGCAGACCCCAGATCGTGCAGTGACATCAGTCACCATGCGCTCCAGCATCTCGTGATGCGGCCGATACCAGTGATCGAGAACAGTTTGACGGTTTGCTGCCTCCGGGTGTGCTCGGAGCACTTCGCCTCTGGATGTGCGAGTATAGACTGCGCCCATACCGCGGGCTGCCATAGGCTCGTCACCATCCGATGGGAAGCGCTCGACATCGCAGACCAGTCGGCTGACCGGAAAGACCAAACGGGCCGCTTCGACCGGAGTGGACGGAAACAGCTCATCCGTGTAGGCATCCGTCATACGCAACAGTTCGCTGTTGAGGGCGGCGTCATCCAAACGGATAGCTTGGCGTTCCTCCTCAGGCACCTGCCGAGACGAGTGTGGGATATGAAGAACGGCGATCGGAGATAATGACGCTCGCAATCCTTCACCTTGGCTGCCAAGTTGACCAGTTTTGATAACTTCCATTTAGCAACGCCCCTTTAGTCACCGCGGTATATGCAAAATATGAGGTGGTAGAAATCCATGCGCCTGCGCAAATGCGACCGCTGTTCTCGCCTGACTTTCTGAAATGCCACCAACTACCGGTCCATGTCGCTTATCATCCCACCCACGTCTCAATGCTCTTTCTAAAAACTCAAATCTCAAGCGTTAACCCTACAGACCCAAACGGAAATGGCAGGCGGCGCACTGACATCAGATTTGTGGGCCGCACAATGGCCGACGCACACATCAATGAAGCAGCAGCACCAAAGAAGATGGTTCTACGTGTTATTAGGCTGTCGTGGTGGAAGATAGGAAATGGTGCTGTCACATAGCCCTCCTGTCAGAACGAGGGCTGGCACCATTCTGCTAAGTTTGCCGTAGAAACGGCCACATCCCACTTTCGTGGAAACCACCTTGCCGCAGTTTGGCAGGTTGGTGAAGGTGCCAGCCTTCGTCGTCATGCCCCATCGATATGGGATCAGCGCTCGGCGATTGCAAGCTTGGGCAACTGTCGAATGGCCGATTCATTCCGGTAACCTAGGTATTGATTCTAGGTAAACGAAATCTCAGTCGCATCCTCTCCTGATTGGCAAGGCGTCGTCGCGTACGACGAGTTTGCCGTTGCTACGTTGGCGCTCGGGCCGCCGCCCTGGGAGAGAAAGAACAGTTGGTCAAAGCGGGCTTGGTCCCCACGCGACGACGCGCTTACAGCCGATTGGCTTCAGCGGGAAGCGATAGGCGTCGGCATAGAGACTGCTCAGCAGGCGGTCGAGACTGTGGCTCACGACAGTGCCTTTCATCCCGTCCGCCAATACGCTGAAGGTCTGCGATGGGACGCCGTGGTGCGGCGGACAAATAAATGGCTCTCGACGTATCTCGGGGCAGTCGACAGTGCTTACGTTAGAGCTATCGGTCAAAAGTTTCTCATCTCCGCCGTCGCGCGCGTTGTGCGCCCTGGCATCAAAGCTGACCACGTTCTGATGCTCGAGGGACCGCAGGGTTCAGGCAAGTCGACCGCCGTTCGGAAACAGAAAGGTCGCGGACTTCTTCGCCTCGATGCTGGTGGGTGTGAGCGAGAAGGACAAGGCTCTTCTCGCTGGGACAAAGGGAACGGAAGGCGCCGCGCAAGCGCGCGGGGAAGATGCCTTCCAGGCATCGTCGGCGATCATGACCCAGCTGAGGGACGCGGCGGCGTCGTTCCTGAACCTGGGCCCGGTGATCAGCGGCAAGAACGCGCTGGCCGACAAGATGAGCGCGGGGATCAGCGCGTTCGACAAGGGAACCGCCGCCGACAAAACCGGGGCACTAATCGGCACCGGCCTCTTGGGCGCAGGCGCCACCGCGGCTAGCGTCATGGGAGCCAAGGGCATCGATCGGCGCCGGCGGATTGACTGCTGCCGCGACCGAGCTGCAGGGAAGTGCCGCCGCGCTCACGCGCGAAGCTTTGTTGCTGTCGGGAGGAAAGGGACTTTCCGAGGCGTTTCCTGGGGGCAAGCCCGGCGCGACGGCCGCCAGGGCCCCGATCTGGTCCAAGATCGGCGCGGGCATCGGCGCAGTCGCGCCCTATGGCGGTGCGATGGCAGGCTCGGCGCTCCTCCCGTTAGGCATCCTCGGCGCAGGCATCTATGGCGCGCCGTATCTTTTTCCCGACGATGATGAAAGCGCCCGCAAGCGCCGCGCGCATGGTGCCACGATCCGCAATGCCTACCAGTCCGCATGGGGCTACGACAGTGCCGGTCCAGAGGTCACAGTCACAATGAGGTGGGGCACAGGCGTTGGCGGTGACAAGGGGCCGCTGAACGTCGCCGTCACGGCAACGTAACTGGCGAGGGAAAACTAGAGCTCGAGATTAACGCCGGCTCGTCACTCATCGACGTCGTGAGACGCGCCGAGGCGGCGATTAGTCTCGCAGGAAACATTCAGTCGAATGGCCCCAGCAGTACCGGCCGGAGCTCTCCAGACGCGGAAGCGCCGTCGCCGAGAGGCAATACCGGCGCAAGCGGGGGTTGGTGAAGGTGGCCGCTCAGTCGCGCCGGCGCCAAGGCCGCCGCGACTTAGTTTCCCGGCCTCGGGATGAGCAATTTACTGGATAGCTCGGAGACAGCATCGCTTAGCGCTGGACCAAGCGCTAAACGACCGTTAACGTTCGAGTATTGCAAAAGACAAGAATTTCAGCGTCGGGGCGTTGCTGTGAGTTTTCAGATCACGATTTTAAAGGTGTTGGCTGG
>JAUTWY010000451.1 GCA_030838305.1 Acidobacteriaceae bacterium | reverse complement strand
GCACTGGCTAAGGACGTTAGACGCGTCTGAAAGGGATATGTCAGCAGAGGTGCAATTATGCCTCAACCATGGCAGCGGTTACAATCGCAGCATGCCGGTATTTGACGAAAAACAGGAAGAACTAGAGCACTACGAAACCATGATGGGCGTACCGCGCGGCCGCCTAGCCGTGACCATGGATACGATCACCGACGCGATGGCGTTGGTGGGCCAGCATGGTGTCTACTGCCAGAGCCAGCGCTGGCCGGGCAAGCCGGTAATGGACATCCAGATCATCATGAAGAGCCTCACCGACGCGAAGGAACTGATCCAGAGTGTGATGGAAGAACTGAAGAAGCTTGACTAAGCATACAGAGCGCGGGAGAGCGGAGATTCATTTCCTGCCTGCCCCTCCTTCAGTTGTTCGTTCTACGCGAGAGTGTATTTTCCGCGATCAATCATCTTCTGCGCAATTTGCTGGCGCAGTTCGATGCTGTTAAACGGCTCGTATTTGGCCAGTCGTCGCAGAATCGCAAGCTGGGTGCGCAGCATGTCGCCATCAGCCACAGCCGCGATCACTTTCCTGGCGGCGGACTCGACCTTCTCCATCGCTTGCGTGAGATAGACTCGCGTCATTGCAATAGGAATAGCGGCCGCCTCGCCTTTCGTCTCTGCAATCTTTTGTGCGCGCAGCACGGCCGACTCCATGGCATACGTTTCGATCGTGATGTCGGCGATGGCGCCCATGATCTCTTGCTGATCCTGAATCGCCTGCATATATTTCTGCGTGGCAGCGCCCGCAGCGAACAAGCCAAGCTTCTTAGCCTGGTCGACCACTCTCTGCTCGGCGGCGAGCGGACCCTCCAACTCTTCGCTCAGCGACGGTCCGGAAAGCACTTCGTCCATCAACTTCTTGATCGCGGGCATCAGAGGCAATTGCCCGCTCATGGCTCGCTTAAGAAGAAAGCCTGTAATGATGAGACGGTTAATTTCGTTGGTGCCTTCGAAGATGCGGTTGATGCGCGCGTCGCGGTAAGCGCGTTCGGCGGGATACTCTTCGACAAAGCCGTAGCCACCGTAAATTTGCAAGGTCTCATCGACGACGTAATCGACCATCTCCGAGGCCCACACCTTGATGATCGAACACTCGACCGCGTACTCCTCGATGGCTTTGCGCGTCTCCTTCATTGCCTCTGCGCTGGATTTGTCGACTTCGCCCAGTGCAGTATCCATCATGCCCACGGTGCGATACACGAGCGATTCGCCGACATAAATCAGAGTCGCCATGTTGGCGATTTTCTCCCGCACCAGTCCGAAATCCGCAATTACCTTACTGAACGCCTTGCGCTGCTTGGCGTAAGAAATCGCCTGCTGCAGCGATACCCGGCCTCCGCCCACGCACATGGCGCCCAGCTTGAACCGGCCAATGTTCAGAATATTGAAAGCGATGATGTGTCCTTTGCCGATGTCGCCCAGCAGGTTTTCCACTGGGACCTTGCAATCGCTCAAAATGATAGGACAGGTGGAAGACCCGCGAATTCCTAACTTATGTTCTTCGCCGCCAATGGAGACCCCAGGAAAGGTTCTCTCAACTAAAAATGCCGTGAACTTTTCTCCGTCGATTTTGGCAAAGACAGTGAACAGATCGGCGAAGCCGGCATTGGTAATCCACATCTTTTCGCCGTTGAGAATGTAGTGCTTGCCATCAGGAGTGAGTTGCGCCCGGGCGCGGCAATTCAGCGCATCGGAACCGGAGGACGCTTCTGACAACGCATACGCGCCAACAATTTCCCCGGCGGCGAGGCGCGGCAAATACTTCTTCTTCTGCTCTTCGGTGCCGAAATAAACCAGGGGCAGCATGCCAATGCCGCTATGCGCGCCCCAGGTGGTGGCGAATCCGGCGTACTGGGCAATGTGATCCGCGATTACGGCGGCGGTTACTTTGTCCAGTTCGAGGCCTCCGTAGGCTTCGGGAATTTCGACGCCGCTCAAGCCAAGGTCCCCTGCTTTTTTCAGCAGATCGCGGGAAATGGAAAAATCTTTATGCTCCATCTTCTCTACGTTGGGCAGGATTTCGTTGACGGTAAATTCTTCCGCCGTCTGCCCGATCAGGAGCTGCTGCTCGGTGAAGTCTTCTGGTGTGAAAACTTCGTCAGTTCTGCGGGATTCGAGCAGAAAGCTGCCGCCGGAGATTCTGCTCTTGGGAACTGCTGTGGTTGTGGCCATCGCTTACCCCTTCAAAAGCAAACTGCCGTTCGAGACAACGAGAACTCCTCATTGTAAGCGAGAGTGAGCGCAGCAGTCTTTTGCATCCGCGTTTACGGGTTACGAAAGGTATTCAAATATTCCCGCCGCACCCATGCCACCGCCGACGCACATGGTAACCATGCCGTAGCGACCATTGCGACGCTTGAGTTCGCGGATGATCGTTGCCGTGAGTTTGGCTCCCGTACACCCGAGAGGATGTCCCAAAGCAATCGCGCCACCGTTAGGATTTACTCTTTCTGGGTCGAGTCCAGCTTCCCGAAGGACGGCCAATGACTGCGCGGCGAAGGCCTCGTTCAACTCAATCACGTCGATATCAGATAGCTTCAATCCAGCCATCTTCAAAGCTTTCGGAATCGCGAACACCGGTCCGAGTCCCATCTCTTCGGGCTTATAGCCGGCGGTCGCAAACGAAACGTACCGAGCCAAAGGCTTGATGCCGAGTGCCTTCGCGCGCGCGGCGGACATGACCACCGCCGCAGCCGCACCGTCAGACATCTGCGAGGAATTCCCGGCAGTCACCGTACCCTTCATGTGGAACGCAGGCTTCAGCGAGAGCAGAGCTGCAAGCGAAGTGTCGGCGCGCGGTCCCTCGTCCATTTTAAAAACGATTTCCTGGCGCTTGGGCTTTGATCCATTCGGAGCCGTAAAGCTCACTGCGACAGGCACAACTTCATCGTCAAATTTGCCGGCCTTAATTGCAGCCAGCGCCTTTTGATGGCTGCGCAGAGAGAATTCGTCCGCCGCTTCGCGCGTAATTCCGAAGCGCTGGGCCACGCGTTCGGCAGTGAGCCCCATGTTGAGGTAAGCATCAGGATAATGGTCGACCAGCCAAGGATTAGGCGAAACTTTATGGCCGCCCATCGGGATCATCGTCATCGACTCCGTGCCGCCGGCGACAATCGCCTCCGCGCCTCCACTCATAATGCGCTCTGCCGCCATGGCAATCGCCTGCAATCCCGACGAGCAGAAGCGGTTGATCGTAAGCGCCGAAACCTCGACCGGCAGCCCCGCCCGCAACGAGGCGATGCGGGCTACATTCATCCCCTGCTCCGCCTCGGGCATGGCGCATCCGAGGATGACGTCCTCAATTTCTTTGGGATCGAGTTGTGGCACCCGCTCCAGCGCGCCTTTGATTGCGATGGCCCCCAGCTCATCGGGACGGGTGGCACGGAGCGTGCCTTTATAGGCGCGCCCCACAGGCGTGCGGACCGAAGACGCAATAATGACTTCTCGCATGATAATTCTCGATTCCCGCCTTGACTCCAACTCTCACGCTATTGGATGCCTGGCCTCTTACGCGAGCTTCACTTCGCCGGAGCATAGAAATAATAGTCGGCCGTGTAACCACTCTTGTTTTCGGCGTCGCGGTGGGATGCATCGCAGCCCTCAGCCGGAGGCTTTCCCCCCTTGGTATGCACACGTTGGATGGACGTTACCTTCGCAAGCGATCCCTTTCCCGCATTGCTTGCCACTTTCAGCAGAAGCCATGGGATCGAGTCTGCATCAAGAGAATCGACCTGCGCCGCAGCCTTGGCGGTAACTTCGCTGCCATCTTTCAGTTTCCAGGTTGGGCCGGCGGAATGCTGTCCAATCACTTTGTCATTTCGATCACGCAGTTCCGCGTCGGGCCCCTTTAGAGTCCAACTGAACCGGTCCCCCGCAGCGGCCTGGCACGTGTATATCTGCGAGCCCGAGGCATGCGCGAACAACACAACCTCTTCGCCCGCGGGAACCTGTATCGCGTCCGGAACATCTGGCGCAGATTCTTTCTGCGGAGAATTGTTCTGAGCGTTGCCTTGGGCACTCGTCGGCGAGTTCCCAAGCATGAGCGCGAACAACCCGAGGGCGGCAGCAGCAGGTAATAGACGTCTTCGCATGTGAGCGATTGTAGCAGCCGACGTCCACCCGGATTATGGTTTCTCCCAATGGGTTGCGTTGAATTGTTTAGGATTAAACGTGCCTGGGTCGAGCTTCACATTACTCTGGATATCCGAATAGTCTTCGCTGAACACTTTTCTCTCGTCCGCGTAAACTTCGACTCGCGCCGCCACCCATCCTCCCGCTATCTCTCGGTAGTCTTCAAAGCGAATTTCCTGAAATTTGTTTGGATCAGCCCGCGTCGGCTCAAACAGGCGCACAAACAGCAATCGCTTCTTCTCTACCCAGAATTGCTTGGACTTCAAATCGCCCTTCTCTGCGCCCACAACATAAACCGGCTGCCCCTCCCAGGTGTCTTCGTGAAGCTTCTTGAGGTCGTAGCCTTCGGCCTTCACCACGCTGGCAGTGGTCTCCGGAGCCTGGCCATACACGTCAAAACCCAGTACTAGAAGCATATTCACTGAGGGACGTGTACCGGCCTCCTTGCCTCCTTTAAGGATCGTGAGAGTACCGTCGACCATCAGGTAGCCGTCGTTATTTTTTGGGGGACCAATATCAATGCGCAATTTAGCGGGCAGCGTCAGCGCTTCATGCCAGGTTTCGACTTTGGTGGTTCCGTCGGCATTGTAGGTTGTGCTTTTTTGAGTGAAGGTCAAGTTTGCGTACCAGGACTTGGCATAGCGGTCATGCATGGCTCGCAAGGCGTCCTCACCATCTCGGACGTCTTGGGCATGAGCAAGGGGCAGGCTCAAGAAAATCAATAGGGACGCGCGCAATCTCGTAAGCTTCATCTGTTCCTTTCCTCCATCTGATGACATCAATTTCGAAGCGTCTTTCCCGTTTTTAGCGTGTACTGAATCCTCTCCTGCGTTTTCTTCTCTCCGCACAGTGACTTGAACCCCTCACGCTCCAAATCAAGGATGTACTGCTCGCTCACCGGAGTCCCTGGAGTGACATTGCCACCGCACAGTACCTCGGCGATTTTGGCTCCGAGTTTCACTTCATAGTCAGTAATAAAATCGCCTTGCCGCATGAGGTGCACGCCCATCTTCAGCGTCGCCAAGAGGCTTTCTCCGGGGGCAGGAATGTCAGTTCGAGGAACTGGAGGCTCATATCCGGCACGAACAAGTTCAAGCGCGCGCGCCTTTGCGTCGGAAAGGACGCGTTCGCGGTTCATGCTAATACGGTCATTATCGGTGAGAAAACCAAGTCCGCGGGCTTCGTGCGCAGAGGTGGCAACCTTGGCTGTGGCAATAGTTTCAAACGCCCGCTTCATCGCCTCTAGCATCTCGATCGATCCAGCCAGGGCGTCGGGGGAACCTTTGCCGCCGCGCGCTGCGGTGGCCCCATCGACTGCGCGTAGCAACATCTCTTTGCACCCACCGCCGCCGGGCAGCAGACCGACTCCAACTTCCACGAGACCCGTGTACAGCTCCGCATGTGGCTGGCGCGCCGCCGCATGCAGTGAGATTTCCGTCCCCCCGCCCAGGCATAATCCGAAAGCCCCGGCAACGACCGGCTTGGGAGAGAACTTGATCGCCTGCGTCATCCCCTGAAACTGGCGGATGGCGAGATCCACGTCATCCCACTCTTCTTCCTGAACGCTCATGAGCAACAACATCAAGTTCGCGCCGACGGAAAAATTGATGGCGTCATTCGTAAATACGAAGGCGTCAAAGTTATCGCCGGGGCCGCCCGGCTTCAGCGTTTGTAGGATAAGGCTGACGATGTCGGACCCCAGCGAGTTCATCTTGCTATGGAACTCAATGCACCCCACACCATCGCCAAGATCGACCAGTGAGGCTCCGGAATTCTTCTTCACCACACCGTGGGATTTCTTGGCGACCATCACCGACCACACCCCGGCTGGGACCTGAACTGGTTGCCAGTTGCCGCCTGCAAGGTCCCAGTACGTGCGTCCGGAAGCAGCCTTGGGATCATCCGCGTACCAGGCCTTTTGTCCAGAAGCGAGCAACTTCTCGACATTCGCCGCTACCGGTTTGCCTTCTTTTTTCATTCGAGCGACGGTCGCCTCCACTCCAGCTGCGTCCCACAGTTCGAAAGGACCGAGTTCCCAGTTGAAGCCAAGACGCATGGCGCGGTCGATCTCCACGATCGAATCAGAAATTTCCGGTACGCGGTTGGCGGAATAGGTCCACAAATCCGAAAGCGCCGACCACAAAAACTGGCCAGCCTTGTCAGCTTTCTGCGCCCCGCTGCCTTCGACCCCGAGCAACATGCGCAGTCGGGTACCCGTGTCTTCCACGTTCTTTGCCATATCGAGCGCCGCGAACCTCGGCTTTTGCCGGGGATGGTATTCCAGTGTCTTCCAGTCCAGAGCCGCCCGCTCGTCTTCTTTTCCGTCGCCGCCTCTTGCTTTCTTGTAGAAGCCACCCTTGGTCTTATCGCCCAGCCATTTGCGCTGCAGCATCTGAGTGAAAAAGTCAGGCAAGCGAAGATCACTGCGTTCGTCGTGTACGTTCGTGGTCATGTTCCCGACCACGTGGCCCAGAATGTCCAATCCGACCAAATCGATTGTCCGGAAAGTTGCTGACTTCGGCCAGCCCACGGCCTGCCCAGTCAGTGCGTCCACGTCCTCAATCGTCAGGTCCATCTCCTGCATCAGTCGCATCACATTCAGCACCGAAAAAGTGCCAATGCGGTTGGCGATGAAGTTGGGCGTGTCTTTCGCGACGACCACTCCCTTGCCCAGGCGCACATCGCAGAAGTGCGCCACGGCATCGATGGACGCCTGATCCGAGTCTGGCGTTCGAATAATCTCCAGCAAGCGCATATAGCGCGGGGGATTGAAGAAGTGCGTCCCGAACCACGATCGGCGGAAGTCGGCAGAGAATCCCTCCGAGATTTTTCCGACAGGCAAACCGCTCGTGTTGGTTGTCACGATGGTGCCGGGTTTGCGGATGGCTTCGACCTTGCGAAGCAGCGACCGCTTGATCTCGAGATTCTCCACCACCGCCTCGATGATCCAATCCGCTTCAACCAGCTTCTTCAGGTCGTCTTCAAAGTTGCCGATGGTGACCAGTCGGGCTAGCGAAACATCCATGAAGGCGGCCGGCTTGGATTTTCTTGCTGCATCCAATCCCGCCGCGGCAATCTGATTACGCGCGGGAGCATCGGCGTCGGGGGGAACCAGGTCAAGCAGGTAGCTGGGAATGCCGGCATTGGCAAAATGCGCGGCGATCCGCGCCCCCATGGTGCCGGCGCCGAGGATGGCAACTCTATTAATGCGTTTCATGATCGAGCCTCAATAGAAATCTATTTCGCAGAAGATATAGGGAAGCACACAGACTCTAATCAACAATTGCGAATTGATACTAAGAAATCCCACGGTGGCAGTTTATCCACCGCCCAGTCGTTGTCGCCAGTGTTCACAACGACAATGCTGGTGAAACGGCGGTGCACTGGGGATATTCGAAGCGCTATCGCTTCTAACCAGAGCGCCAGGAGCTCATAGCGGTCATGCTAATCCAGCTTGCTGCCATTGATTTCATAGGCAGACGCTTCTGTTCAGTGAGATTCGCACGCGAGGTTTTACTCCGAGGTTCTCATCTGAGGTTTCGCGTGTACGGTTCGTATCAGCGGCATGCCTCCAGGCATGCCGCAACCGCTGCCTCATCAGCGCTCTTAGGTGCTGGCATCTTCTACGGTTGGGCATGTTTTTCCATGTACTCAAGCGCACGTTGCGACATTTGTTTCTCCCCTTTGTAGGCGAGCAACTGTGGCGCATCGCTCAACGGAATCCAATGCGCTTTTGCCACCTCAATCCGCATTTCGGGAGCGATCTCATCGATACGCCCCGACCGATAGCGCATCAGGTAGAAACTGACTATCTTGAAAACGCGCTGGCCATCTCCCCATGCCCGCGTGTAAACATATTTGATGTCACCTAACTTGGTGATCAGTTCAGCAGTGACTCCAGTTTCTTCGTACACCTCGCGGAGTGCGGTTTCCAGTGGCTTCTCGCCGGGGTCCACCAACCCCTTAGGAAGCGCAAACACCGGTTCTGCCTTGGTCGCAGCGGCTTGGGATTGATCCTTGGCGCGGCCCGGAGCGCCAGCGGGCTCGATCACGGCTATCCACCACACCCCGGCACGGCTGCGGACCACCACACCTCCGGCTGAGATCTCCCGCACCATATACCCGGCAACTTACCAGAAGTACAGGACTTAGTCATCCTCAGCTATACAAGGGGTAATGGTACAGTAACCTTTGTAGCAGTCGCCCGTAACTGATGTAGCACCAAAGTGGCCTGCACCTTTCCTCCAAACAGTGGCATCCTAGGATATAGCAGAGGAACGTGGGTAGGACGAGGGTTCCGGTGAAGAGTCTTGGCAAGATCATCCGGTCCGTGCAAGCCTTTGGACGGGAACTATCCCGGAAAGGCCTTGTAGCAGAGTCCCGCACTCCCGTCATCGGCCTTGCGCTCGGTGGTGGTTTCGCGCGAGGCATGGCGCATATCGGAGTTCTCAAAGTCCTCGAAGAAGAGGGCATTCCCATCCGCCTCATGGCTGG
>JAUTWY010000442.1 GCA_030838305.1 Acidobacteriaceae bacterium | reverse complement strand
CTCGGTCTCTCGGGGTGGGTTTCAGTCATTAGCGGGCCATCGCCGATTATATAACCACTAAAATTACCTTGACAAGTTAGATTTGAACCACTACTATCCATCTAACCTATTAATGTTATTTTACAGGTTATAACCCTGCAGGAGATGGACGGCATGATTCTCAATCAGAGCTCTCAGATTACGGCCATGATTCGCAGCGGCAAGGTGATCCACATTGGAGGTAGACCGGTGATTGTTCCTAAGCGATTCAAATCCGCGAACGCGCGCTCCGGCAGTCACGCCGTCAAACTGGCGCTGGCTTTCGTGGCGATCTATGTCGTATGGGGGTCGACGTATCTCGCGATCCGCTATGCCGTCGAGACCATTCCGCCGCTGGTCACGGCGGGGATCCGGCACGCGATCGCGGGGGCAATCATGCTGACATGGGCCTGGTGGCGCGGGTTTCGCCCGACACGGCAGCAATGGGTAGCGGGATTTGCATTAGGCTCGCTGTTCTTTTTGCTCGGGCACGGCACGCTGCACTGGGCAGAGCAGTACGTGGGGTCGGGACTGGCGGCTCTGCTGATGGCGACGGAACCAATATTCATCCTGGTGCTGGGCTGGATGATGGGGCAGCAGAAGATCAGCGGGATGAGCGCGCTGGGCTTGGGTTTGGGCGTGGCCGGCGTGGCCATGCTGACGGGAGTAGAGCTCTCTCTGAAAGGTTCGAGCCTATTGGGATTGCTGGCGGTGCTGCTTGGCTCTCTATCGTGGTCGTTAGGTGTTGTCATTTCGCCGCGGCTCAAGTTGCCTTCTGACGCGCTGGGGCGCACAGCCCTGCCCACGCTCTGCGGCGCGGCGATGCTACTGATCGCGGCGGGACTCACAGGCGAGTTCCAGCAAACGCACTGGTCGAGCGTTTCGTTACGTTCGATATTTGGGCTGGGGTATCTAATCACTTTTGGGTCGGTGATCGCGTTCACTTCTTACACGTGGCTGCTGCAGCGCGTGCCGCCGGGCTTGGTGGCGACGCATACCTATGCCAATCCGGTGGTCGCAGTAGTTCTGGGATGGTTGCTGGCGCATGAGCCTATCACGATGCGGGTAGTGCTGGCGTCGGTAGCGATTCTGGTAGCGATTGTGCTGATCCGCCGCGGCGAGCGGGGCGTGCGGGCGAAGGTTCCGAAGATGGTAGCGCGGGTTGTTGGGACGCCCGAGGAATGCGCCTAAGGGCGGTCGCCTCGGATGGCTTCCGGAGCTGACACTATTCCCTTACGGATGCTCTCAGGACATCAAGGGCAAGAGTGTGCGCTTTCCACAGCTAAGGCGCCGCCGGTTTGGTTTATCCGGCGGTGCCAGTTGTTTACGAGCTTCCGATTTCAGACAGTTACAGTCACTGCCCTGTTCCCGACAAAGACAGCGATTGCGGACTGCCGGGACGTTTGTCGCACACCTTGAAGGTGGCCTTCTCGGCGCCGCCGATTTATGAGTAGTTTGCAGCGTGGGACGATGTGCAGGACAACATCGACTATGGACTAGCAACCACTTTCCTCACTGTCCGCCTCTCAATTCTTTTCTCAAACACTTCCCCCTGAAAAATCCTCTTCACGTAAACCGAAGGCGTATGAACCGAATCTCCATCCAACTCTCCCGGTTCCACCAAGTGCTCCACTTCGGCAATCGTGACCTTCGCCGCCGTCGCCATCATCGGATTAAAATTTCGTGCCGTCTTCCGGTACACCAGATTCCCTATCCGGTCGCCCTTCCAGGCCTTCACAAATGCGAAGTCCGCCTTTAGCGCCTGTTCCATCACGTAAGTCCGGCCATCGAACTCGCGCGTTTCTTTTCCCTCCGCAACAATCGTCCCCACGCCGGTCGGAGTAAAGAACGCCGGAATCCCGGCGCCCCCCGCCCGAATCCGCTCCGAAAACGTTCCTTGCGGCACGAGATCCAATTGAATTTGTCCCGTCAGGACCATCGATTCCAGCAGCTTGTTCTCTCCCACGTAAGTTCCGATATGCCGCCGAATCTGACCCGCCGCAAGTAACAGTCCAACGCCATACCCGTCGACGCCAGCGTTATTGCTGATGGTTGTGAGATTCTTCGATCGCTTTCGCACCAGCGCACGAATCAGATTCTCGGGAATCCCGCACAGACCAAACCCGCCCAGCATGATGACCGAGCCATCGCCGACATCGCGAACCGCTTCATCAGCGCTGCTTACAACTTTACTCATAGCGTCCGCATTTTAAATGAAAGCCGACCCCGGAGACACCGAAGCAGGAAATTGTGGAGGTGTGACTGCTGATTGTTGATTGAAAAGCCCGAATTCCGTGAACCGCCGGTCCCCCGGGCAATTGACCTTAATTAACAATCAGAAATCCACAATCGGCAATTGATCTTCCTTCGTGTCTCCGTGGTGAACTACTCTTCGCTTCCCGGACTCTTCTTCAGCCCGTGAGCTTTTTCAAATTCCTCCGCCAGTGCCCGCGTCGACAGGTTTTCCCGGATATGTGCCAGCCGCTGCTCCACTTTAAAGAGCGCATCCTCCAGGTTGTTCTTGTTGCTGATCGCAATGTCCCGCCACATCGAATAGGGACTTGCCGCAATCCGCGTCATTTCCTGCAGCGCGCGCCCGCCCGCCGGCAGCAAGGGGGCGTCTTCGCCAAACTCATCGACCAGCGTCGCCGCGAGAGCCGTCGAAATCATTTGCGGCAGATGGCTGATCCACGCGCATAACCGGTCGTGATCCTCTGGCGGCAAGATCGCGATGCGCGCGCCTATCTGATCGATCCAACCCGCAAATTCCGCAAACATTCCTTGGTTCAGATTCTGTCCCGGAAGCGGCGTCAAAAACCAAACTGCGTTATGGAACAAGTCGGCATCCGCGTAATCCACGCCGCTGTGCTCCTTCCCCGCCATGGGATGTCCCGGCAAGAATCGCTGACCCGCATTCTTTCCAAACACCTGCAACGCCCGCTCAGCCACCGCCGCCTTCGTGCTCCCCACATCCGTCATCAACGTAGTCGCTGGAAGTCCGGGCGCCAATCGTCCAATCAAATCGACAATCGCCAGTACCGGAGTCGCGAGCACCACTAACTGGCTGCCCCGCACTGCGTCCGCGGGTTCGGCAAATCCGTTGTCGATCACGCCACGCATCTTCGCCTTCTGCAGAGCCGAATCCCGGTCGCACCCGACGATCCGCCCCGCAAACCGCCGCTTCCGCATGGCCAGGGCAAACGACCCGCCAATCAGGCCGGTGCCGATAATCGTGATTTGCCGAATGGGCATAAAAACATCTCACCACAGAGTCACAGAGACACCGAGAAACCGAATTCAAGAATGTCTTGAGGTTCCTTGAGGACGTCCACGATCGCCCGAAGCAGGATCGGCCCCAGTTGTAGCTTTTGTCTTTCTCTGTGTCTCTTTGACTCTGTGCTGAAACGACGTTAAGCGATCTTTCTTCCCACCGCGGGCGCAATCATCTGCAACTCATCCATCAGCTTGGCGAACTGCTCGGGAAAGAGCGACTGCGCCCCATCCGACCAGGCTTTATCCGGAGTGCAATGCACCTCAATCAGCAGCGCGTCCGCCCCTGCCGCCACGGACGCCCGCGCCATCGGCGCAACCTTGTCGCGCCGGCCCGTTCCATGCGATGGATCGGCGGTGATCGGCAGATGCGAAAGTTTGTGAATAATTGGAATCGCAGAGATATCCATGGTGTTGCGCGTGTAGGTTTCGAAAGTTCGAATCCCGCGCTCGCACAGAATCACGTCATAATTCCCGCCCGCCATGATGTACTCCGCGGAGAGCAGCAGTTCTTCTAGAGTCGCCGCAATCCCGCGCTTCAGCAGCACCGGCTTGCGTACCTTCCCCAGTTCGCGCAGCAGATTAAAGTTCTGCATGTTGCGCGCTCCCACCTGCAGGATATCTACATAGGGCAGCATCATCGGAATCTGCGAGATTTCCATCACCTCGCTGATCACCAGGAGTTTGAACTTTTCCCCTGCCTCGCGCATCAATTTCAGCGCATCTTCGCCGTGCCCTTGAAACGAATAAGGAGAGCTTCTCGGCTTGAACGCTCCGCCCCGCAACACGCGCGCTCCGGCCTTCGACACTGCTTCTGCCGTGGCAAAAAGCTGTTCCCGCGTTTCCACCGTACAAGGCCCCGCCATCACCACCACTTCGTTTCCGCCTACGCTGATCCCATTTGACAGCTTTACGATTGTCCCTTCCGGACGAAAACTTCTTCCTGCCAGCTTGTACGGCGAACTGATGCGATGAACTTCCTGCACTCCCGGCAGCAATTCCAGGTTGCGGATATCGAAATCAATTCCCGCACCCACCGCTCCCAACACAGTCTGCCGTGCTCCGGTCGACCGGTGCACTTCAAAGCCCATCTTCACCAGATGCTCAATCACCTGTTGAATCTGTACCTCATCCGCCATGTCCTGCATCGCGACAATCATAAGAAAAATCCTTCGGCTATCAGCTATTAGCCGTCAGCTATCAGCTATCAGTGTTTGGCTGAAAGCTGAGAGCTAATGGCTGA
>JAUTWY010000406.1 GCA_030838305.1 Acidobacteriaceae bacterium | reverse complement strand
TGCGAACCGTGAAATTCAGCTCCGGATTCTCCAGCCCCACATAGAGCTTGGCTAGGAACGTCCGCAGGGCTCGCGCAATATCCGTGATTTCTGCGGCCGAGAGGTCTCCAAAATTGGCCGTGTGGCGAAGCGGAAAGATGTGAGTGGCAAAGGGAGTAGCCGAGGCGAACACCTCCATGGCGACGAAGTGTTCGCTCTTTTCCACAATTCGTGTTTGCTCTGCTATTTCCCGCTCCCCCATGTGACAAAACATGCAGTTCCCGTCATCGTCGTAATGCCGCAGTGCCTCGTGCAATCGGCGCGCTCGGTGGCGATGATGGCCCACTCCTTGGTAAAGAAATTCTGTCGCAACTCCGGCATGGCGATCCTCCAGCATGTTCTATCGGCGGAAAGATCACCGTCCTGTAGTGCGGGCTAAAGTCCCGGAATCCTGAATTGGTTACTCTGGCCCGAATAACGGGCTGTTGTAGAATCCAAAGTATTCTCTTATGAGCAAAAAACTTCCTGTTGGCATTCTGGGGGCCACCGGCGTGGTCGGGCAGCGGTTTATCCAGATGCTGGAGCGCCACCCCTGGTTCGAAGTGGCATGGCTGGCTGCCTCCGATCGTTCTGAAGGCAAGACGTATGCCGAGGCCGCGCGCTGGCGGTTGAAGACTCCAATTCCGGCCGGCGTGGGGGCGATGAAAGTCTCCTCGGCAACGCCAGAAGGTGCGCCCAAAATAATTTTCGCAGCGCTCGACGCCTCCATTGCCGCCGAACTCGAGCCGCGCTTTGCCGACGCCGGATGTTGTGTGGTTTCTAATTCCAGCGCGCTGCGCATGCAGTCCGACGTTCCGCTGGTCATTCCCGAGGTCAATGCTGGGCACATTAAGTTGATTGAGGGCCAGGCATGGCGCAAGAAAGCCGGCGGCTATGTTGTGACCAATCCTAACTGTTCGGCCATTGGACTGGTTCTGGCATTGGCCCCTCTCCAGAAAGCATTTGGCCTTGAAGCGGTGATGGTCGTGACGATGCAGGCGGTCAGTGGTGCCGGGTACCCGGGAGTGGCTTCGCTCGACATTCTGGGCAATGTGATTCCCTACATCCGCCATGAAGAAGAAAAAATGGAGGAGGAAACGCTGAAGCTGCTGGGACAGCTCAACGGAAAGCAGATTATTCCCGCAGCGTTCGCCATGAGCGCGCAGTGCAACCGTGTGGCGGTCGAAGACGGACACACGGAATCGATTTCGGTGCGCCTCAAGACCAAGGCCAAGCCGGAAGAAATCATCGCGGCGTGGAATAACTACCGTAGCGACCCGCAGGAGTTGAAACTGCCCAGCGCGCCCCAGCGCCCTGTGGTTTATCTTGAAGCCAATGACCGTCCGCAACCGCGCTTTGACGTCGATATGGGAGCGGGCATGACGACTGCGGTGGGACGACTGCGCCCATGCGGCGTGCTGGATTGGAAGTTCACCGTTCTCTCGCACAACACCATTCGGGGCGCCGCTGGCGCCGCCGTGTTGAATGCTGAATTGCTCAAAGCCATGGGTTATCTCGGCGCCGGTCCGGCGAAATGAAACCCGCGCTGCACTTCCCTAATCCTCCCAGGAAGCGACGCCGATGATCGTAATGAAATTCGGCGGTACTTCGGTGGAAGATGCTCGAGCGATCGAGCGCGTGGCTGCCATTGTCAAAGGCCGGCTAGCGCAGAGACCGGTAGTGGTCGTCAGCGCGATGGCCAAAGTGACCGACACGCTGCTCACCATGGCACGCGCAGCCGGCGCTGGCGAACGGAAAACTGCGCTCAAACTCTGCCGCTCCTTGCAGGAGAGACACTACAACGCCGCCAGCGAGCTGCTGGGCACGGCCCTGTTTACCAACTTCCATTCCGACCTGGGGGGCGATTTCGAAGGCCTGGACGAACTCCTGCGCGGCATTTCAGCCGTCGGCGAACTGACCCCGCGTACCACTGATCATGTCGCTGCCTTTGGCGAAATGCTTTCCAGCAAGATTGTCGCGGCAGCCTTTTCGGCTCACGGCTTGAAGGGCGTGCACGTGGATTCGCGCGACATTCTGGTTACCGACAGCAATTACATGGAAGCGGCACCGCAGACCGAAGAAACGAACCAGCGGCTGGAAGCCAAAGTGAAGCCGCTGCTGGATGACGGCCATGTTCCGGTGATGGGCGGATTCATCGGGGCAAATCGCGCCGGCATAACCACGACCATTGGACGGGGTGGCTCCGATTTCTCTGCCGCGATTGTAGGCGCGGGATTGGGTGCCGAGCGCATTGAAATCTGGACCGACGTTGACGGCATCCTCACCACCGATCCCCGCATTTGTCCCGACGCGCGGCGAATTAAGGTCATCAGCTTCGACGAAGCGGCTGAGCTCGCTTACTTCGGCGCCAAGGTGCTGCATCCCGCCACGGTGCTTCCCGCCATCCAGAAAAATATTCCGGTGTATGTGCTGAATTCGCGCAACCCATCGTGCGCAGGAACGAAAATTACAGCCCACGCGCCGCCGAGCAAGAATATCTTCAAGGCAATCGCAGTGAAGAAGCGCATCACCATTGTAGATGTGGCCGCGCCGCGCATGCTGCTGGCGCACGGCTTCCTGCGCGCGATTTTCGAGGCCTTTGACCGACACAAGGTTGCCGTGGATGTGGTTTCCACCTCTGAAGTCAGTGTGTCGCTAACTGTGGATTCCAACCATGCCATTCCTGCCTTGGCTGCCGATCTGGCAAAGCTTGCCGACGTGAAGTATGAAGGCCGTAAGGCTATTATCTGTCTTGTGGGCGAGAGTCTCCGCGATAAGCCAGGCGTGGCCGCGCTGGTGTTTGGCAAGCTGGTGGACAAAAAGATTCGCATGATCTCTCAGGGTGCATCAGAAATTAATCTGACCTTTGTGATCGAAGAAGATGAAGTAACGGAAGTGATCCAGCGGCTGCACAGCACTTTCTTTGCCGAGTTGGATCCGGAAGTATTCGCGTAAAAGCTTCGATCGCGGAGGTCGCTGAGAAAGGTCGCGGAAAGCGCTGAGAAGTTTGCACACTCTGCGATCTTCTCAGCGAACTCCGCGGACTTTCTCCGTATCTCCGCGCTAAGGTTTTGCAATGAACATCCTTCTACTCGGCCGTGGCAAGACCGGATCGCTGGTAGCTGAGGTAGCTCGCCAGCGCGGACATGACATCCAAGTCGT
>JAUTWY010000300.1 GCA_030838305.1 Acidobacteriaceae bacterium | reverse complement strand
AAGCAAAATCCAGACACCTGCGAGGATTAATCCGGAACGTCGTTGTTGGAAGGCTTCGCATCAGGTGGAACAGACTGCGGATTCGGATTATCTGTCGACGAGCCCGGCGTAATCGGTCGGACAGGCGACACCTCACTGGATTCGACGGCTTCACCGTCTTCGTCAACCACCGGCTGAGCTTGAACAGTTCCCGCCGGCATCGCTCCCTCCCCGCGCGGACTGAGAATCACGCGGTCCAGAGCCTGAGGATTGGTTGCCGAACTCAGAATCATGAAATTGAATTTCGACCCATTCAGCAGATGAGCGAGCACTTCGGGAGCTGGCGCGGGACCAAGATCAGCCGCAACCTGTTCCTGTTCCGCTCCCGCGGGAATGGCAATCTCCGCTCCCGTGCGCTCGTGTATCGCAAAAAGAATTTCTGAGAGGTTGGCTTTGTTGGAACTGACCGAGAGTAGTCCATTCTGAAACGAAACTTCCAGCCGCGGTCTCACCGCCGGGCGCTGGGCCACCGAAACCTGCGCGCCTCGAGCGGGATATTTCGTATTCACCAGGACTGGCATTGAAGCAGGACGAAGCACCGCCGATTCCGCGCCAGCACTTCCTCCAATCTTCAACATGACGGTTCTTCCCGCGGGAAAAAGCTGGTAAGGCTGCGGACCGTTCAAATCAAGAACCAAGCGCGTGACTGGCGGATCCGATGAAAACAGGCCTACGCGCACACTCTTCACTTCCGTGCGGTTGACTGACAGGTTACGCAACTGTGCGCTGGGGCGGGCATTGACGAAATCGACCACCAGGCGATCAGGGCCGGTTAGCACATTGATTTGCGGGACGATCCGCTCGCTGGCTTCAATCTCGATCTCGACCTGGCCACCGGAGCGAAGCACCTGCACCCGGCGAATCGAAGGTACATCCTGAGCCTGAGTCGCGGCCGGCGAAATAAAACACAGTGCAGCCGAAAACAGCAAAGCGGCACCGGCTTTGAGGGGGGGATACATAATGTAGATGGTCTCGGGCTAGGACGATTTTAGCAGCGATTCCGACGAGAACCCGTTACAGAGGTATTACAACCTTGGGTCGCCCCTTGGGCTCCCACGCCCTATTTCGTCAGCGAAGTGAGCAAGGTAGTGAGAAGGTCGGGCTGCCCGGAAACGCGTTCGAGGTGTGGGTTTTTCTCGCCCTCGTGGTACGAGATCGAGTAGGTCTGGAAGAACTGGGCATTTTCCACCAGCAATTCGATGGGCGCCACAGTTCCCTGCGCGGCCTTGAGCGCAGCGCGTAGAACTGGAGGCGTCCACTTGCGGCCATTCACCGCAATTAACTTCATTCCGGGACCGATGCCTGACTGATAGGCGGGAGAGCCCACGATCACATCGTTCATCTTGCCATCCTCTTCAACCGTGAACCCCAGGGAATATGAGAAATCGGCAGACTTCGTGATCTTGTCGAGGGCCTTTGCAAAAGCATTCGGCTGGTCGTTATATACCAGTTTCCATCCGTCGCGCTCGATCCCGCCGAGTGGGGCACGTGAGCTGGTCGAACCCACTCGCTCGCGAAGCAAACTTGACCAATCGTAGGTAGCGACTTCGTTAAGCGCGTGGACGACGTCGTCAAAGGTATACGACATGACCCTTGGGGGGCCGCTCTGTCCGCCCTCGAAGCGGCGGCAAAAATCATCCAGAGAATGCTGGCCGTGCGTCTGTTGCCGGATAATGGAATCGACTTCCAGCCAGATCAACTCGCCCTCTGGATAGTAGTCCAGGCCGCGACGCCAATTCGACCACTGCGGTCCCATCAGGCGCAAGATTTGCACAGAACGCGCCGTGTCTTCCAAAGGGCGCCAGGTGCGCCCGGAACGATGATCAAGACTCGCGGCAGTCAAGGCTAGTGATTCGCGATATTGTTCGGCCGACATCAGCCCGCTGCGCTCCGCCAGCAGGTCGCCTAGATAGTCCGTGAGCCCTTCATAAACCCAAAGCAGATCGCCGATCATGGGTTCCTGATAGTTGCGAGTAGCCAATCCGGCGGGCCGGCGATATTTTCCGTTCCAGGAATGCGCGAACTCGTGCGGCAGCAGGCTCGCATAAAGCAAACGCACATCGGGATCGAGCAACGTGCGTTCGGCCGCGGCACTGTCATTGGATTCGTGATGCTCCAGTCCATGCCCGCCGACTTGGTCGCTGAGCGTGTACAGGAAGTGATACTGCCGGTAATGGCGCGCGCCGAACAGCGCTCCAGTTTCCGCCACCAACTTCCGGTAGGCGGTCACATCCTCGGGTGTCATCGCCAGATCAGTTTCGCTGTCGGCAACCAAATCCATTACATGCGAGGGCTTGTCGGCAGCGGCACTCAAGTCGATACGCCGGTAATGCAACCCCGCGATCAAGGGAGAATCCACCAGCGTAGTCAGCGAAACCGGGGCGAATTCGACTTCGTCTCCGGACGCGCGTGCCGGCACCAGAGCGGTTCCAAACTTCCATCCCGCCGGGAGTTTCACCGAAGGAACAAACTCGACCGCATCAGAGTCAACGCCCTGGGGATAAAGAACGACTGCGTTCCAGTTCAAATCCAGCAAATCGCTGGAGGCTGCCGGGCCTCCCCCGCCCGCGCTATCGCTGGAAGTAATCGCGTCCACAGAAACGTTGATGGCCTGAACCGGCTCGGGCACGGTGACATGAAAGGCGTACATGTCAATCGCGTCGCGCTGCCACAGCAGAGGCTTGCCTGCGGCTTCCATGCGAATGCCAGTAAGGCCAGCAATCGGACCGCTGGGGCGATGATTGCCTGGAATCCACTTCGGAAATACCAGGGTCATCGGTCCGGGCTTGGCGGGAATATTCAACTTGGCGTGGTAAAGATTGCGCGGAGCGTCTGTAAGGTCCACATGCAGCCGGATCGACTGAGCGCATACGCGCAGACTCGCGAAACCAAGAGCGCTCAAAGCAACCAGCCAACAACCGGCAAAACGTGGCGAGCGCAAACGGAAGCCTCCCTCGATTAACGAAAGCAAAAGTTGAGAAGGAAAAGCCTACCGAAAGAGGAGACCGCTGCGCAAGCGTACTGCGACAGAAATTCTGCAGCGATGATTATGAAATGCGTCAAGAATACGCGCGGCGAACGGCTCTAGCCAATTTCGAGACTCTTCTGCGAAATTTTGCCTCGAGCCTTCCAGTAGATGGCAGCCAATCCTGAGGCAAAAAGAAGCCAGGTTCCGGGTTCGGGCACGGTTTCCGGACCGCCGCCGCTGACCTCGCAAGAAACTGGATTTTTCTTTTTGCCACTCGCAACACTCACTGCTCCAGTTGCGCCCTTCTTTTTTACAGGCGCGCAGAGTCCGGCGGGTAACGGCGGAGGCGATAGTGGGATGAAGCTTCCGCCCTCGAATGGGTCATACAAACTGAGCGGCCCCACGCCCTCGAACCCCGGCATTTGTGGCCTGCTCAGGAATGCCGACTCGAAAGGAACTGCAGGAGACTGCATGGCTATCCCTTCGCCAGGTCGAACCGGCTCATCGAACCTCTGCATTGCAGGTTCAGCGGGCGACACCGCCTGCTGTTGCGGCGTCTCTTCCACGCGATTCGCACAACGCGTCCGCGCCGTCATTCTTCCATCTGTGATTAGCTTTTCGCCTTTATGCAGCCTTATTCTTCGATGAGTCCAGTAGATGTGGTTGCCAATGCGATAGGACAAGTATGCAGTGCGCGCCAATGTGAGCCGCACTACCTGCGCGTGGGCATAGTCAAATCCGGCGTAGTGAGCTCCAACAATCGGATCGTGCTCCGCCACCCACTTCAACTCTTTTGCATCCTCCACTCCCCCGGCCACCACAGAGTACGGATAGACAGGACGCGATGGGCGTGCCCCCGCGAGGATCTGATTGATCGCGTTCCCGCGATCAAGGCTAATCGCGGATGCGTCGACGGCGTGAGTTGGGGACTGTCTACCGCTGAATATGGAAGGACTGAAATACTGCAATGCGAAGATCGAAACGCTCGCGACGAAAACTACCACTATAGCTGCGGCAAGGTATCGACGAATAAGCCTGTTGCGGCGGTGACGACGGGAACGCCGCCGCCTTACCACAACCTGGACGTCCCCGTTCTGGGCTTCGGGCACTAACCACTCCTACCTGCGGCGAATGTCTTGGATTTCAGACTTGAGGCACTCCACCACAGAATCATCAGGGCAGTTTAAGTGCCACACCGCGGTCAACGAATTCCACAAACTCAGGGGGATCCGCCTTTTCTTGCGACCATGTTAGCAGACGATGCAATAGTTTGCACAAGAAACTCATTTTTTGCGGTATCGAGATGAATCGGCGCGAAAGCGTTTTCTCCCTTTGCGACAGGAGATGCCGGCAATGATTTTCTGGTAACCGTGGTAACGCCACGAATGGGCCATTTTCAAGGGTCAATACACGCTGGTACTCTCCCTGATGTTACGGGAGTTCAATTTGATCCCGTGACAGAAATGCCGCCCTTCGCGGCTCTGCCAGCTTTCAGCAACGGCTTACCCGAGAATTTGCTGGCCGATTTTCCCCTGTCGAAGGAAGCTGGATAGCTGTCGCGCCATTTACAAACAGCCATCCTTTGTTTGCTGGGAGGCAAACTCCATGCGTTTAAGCCGTTTTCATCTCTCAACCTCGGTTCTGGTTCTCTCGCTGCTTCTGGCTTGCCCGGCTTTCGCTAATACGGTCTCGATGACCTACCTTGGCGGAACTGGCAGCGGCATTGGAGGCGGAGCCGTCTACCCGTACGCAATCTCGATCAACGGCAGCGAAACGCCCACGCTCCTGATTTGTAACAGCTACGACAATAACGTGAGCCTCAACGAAACCTGGACGGCGAACGTTTCACCATTTCTCCAAGGTATTGCCAGCAGCATGTTTGGCTCATCGATGACTCTGGATTACAAGGCCGCAGGCTTGATCTTCAAGGACATGCTCGCTGGAAACATCAGCGCCACTGAGGCCAATTGGGCCATCTGGGGATTGTTCTCATCGACCGCCGCATCCATGTCTCAATTTCAGACTACGGGCGCAGCGGGTCTCGACGTCCAATATCTCGCATTGGCTGCAACCGCCAGCAACAGCGCCTTTAACGGACTTGTCCTTTACACGCCAATCAGGGGCACTCAAAGTGGAGGCGGCTTGCCGCAGGAATTTATCGGCTTCACTCCGGTTCCTGAACCCAACA
>JAUTWY010000296.1 GCA_030838305.1 Acidobacteriaceae bacterium | reverse complement strand
CTGGGAACTGATCGCGGGTTGAGCGAGAACCACTTCAATGGCAGCAAGAGAGTCGCGAGAGTCGCGATCGAGTACCGCAACGAACGCCAGGTATTTGCCGGCGGGCTCAAGGCCTTCCTGTTTGACTGCTATCGCACAAGCTTCAGGCATCCCCGTCAAGGCTTCTACGGCGCGATGCAGGAACTCACGGACTTGTCCACCCGACTTGCTGCCCTGGTCACTCGGTAGCCCCTGGGCTGCGTATGCCAGGAGGAACTCGTAGCATTCTTCCACCGCTTCACAGCGATCGCAGATCTCAGCCAGCATCGGTTAGTCCTCGGCCTTCGACCCGGTTGGATGTCGGTGACGAAGAGGCAGTCTCGACCTTCCATCGCTCGGGATCGTGCTCTTCCAGATAGAAGTCGCGGTCCATCCAGCCGAAGATCATCGATTTCGTGATCGCGCGTTTCTCCGGCCGGAGCCCGAAGTAGACGTGCATCATCACTAGCGCAATCAGTCCTACGCCTGCCAGTCCGTGCAGCACATACATCAGGCCCCAGGTCATATCGCTGAATAGATACGGATTCCGAGGGAAAAAGATCGTACGCACGCGATACATCATGAAAACGCCGCTAAGGATTACCGACAGGCCGCACAAGATAATGACACCGTGGAAGAGCTTGTTTTCCAGGGGATACTTGGCAAACTTTCGTGGCGGCGGCGCGGGCATTCCGAAAAACCGGCGAACCCTTTTCCAGGCATCGTCCAGATCGATTCGGTCGGGCCAAATCGACCAGAAATCCAGCCAGAAGGAAGCATGAATGACGTGAAAGATGATGGAAACGGTTAACACGGTGCCGGCGATCCAATGATAGGTCACCCAGGAAAACTGGACACCCACCTTTGGAAGGAAGGCGGTAAACAGCAGCGTGAACATGGAGGCTGCCATGATCCAGTGAAAAATCCGTGCGACCAGCGAGTGCCGGGGAACGCGCTTGGGTATGCTGGCCGAAACCGCGGAAGAAGCGTCTGCCGCGAAAACTCTCGGCTTGGCGAAGTACATCACATAGATGGCGTGAACGATCAGGAAGAGCAACCCCGCGATCACTGCAACCCAGATCAGGAACCAGGCAATATGGATGGGGACGCTCTGCCCCCACGGACTCGTGGCCCACTCTAAGAAGTCCATGTGGCCTCCTCGACTCCACTGATGGCGCGTTTCACCAGATTTCTCATCAGCGGAATCTTGTAGGCATTGAACTGCAGTGGAACCGCTCCCAGCACGGAGAGCTTTCCCGCCATCTCGCCAGTCGCCGCATTCCGCGGCTGGCTACGAACCGCGTCTTCGACTGCCTTCAGCCTTAAGGGTCTAGCGGCGGCGCCGTTCACGGCGATTCGCATGCGCTCGATCTTGCCGCCGGATAGGACCATGGCCGAGGCAACGTTCAGGAGAGGGAAGTCCCAAACGTTACGGTCCCGCACTTTTTCAAAATAGAATTGCGCGCCCGCCCAGGTGGATGGAATACGAATGGCAATAAGCAGATCGCCGGGCTGCAGGATGTGCAGCCGCGTAATATCGATCTCAGGACCGATGAAGTAATCCTCAGCATCCACCACGCGTTCACCCTTGCGCGTGCGCAGGACAAACTTGGCGTCCAACGCGATCAGGGCCGGAGCCGTGTCGGAGGGATTCACTGCCACGCAGCGGTCCGCGTGCAGAATCGCATGCTCGCGGTTGCGGCCCTCCGGCGTATCGGCGTAGCAAATGTTGCCGCCAGCACGGTAGCACGGCCAACCACCACGGTAATACCAGCAGCGCGTGTCCTGTGACACATTGCCGCCGAGCGTTCCCTGATTGCGGATTTGCGGCGATGCCACCACTTCCGCAGCCTGCGCCAGCAGCCCGTACTTCTGTTTAACGATGGAGTGATTAACTACTTCCGTGAGCGTGGTCATGGCGCCGATCTCGATACCATCGCCAGTCGTGCGAATTCCCCGCAGTTCCTCGATTCCGCTCAGATCGACAACAGCCTTAGGTTTCCTGATTCGATCCTTGAGCCAGTCGAAGCTGTCGAGCCCTCCGGCCAGCACCCAGGCATCGGGTCCATGCTGTTCGAGAACCTTCTGCGCATCGGCAACGGAGCTCGGCTGATACAGCTCAAAAGAAGCCATTACGTCTCGAATGACAGCCTTAACTCTCCTTCAAATCTTGGTCAAATGTGGGCCATCAGGGGATGTTGCATCGGCCGGCCCGCTTCGAGCGACGTCAGAATCGTGTCGGCGTTCACTGGCGCGCGCTGGAAGATCTCGTCCCCCAGAGCATCTGAGAGCGCGTTCAAGATGGAGGCACACCCGCCTGCAACAGGCGGCTCGCCGACACCACGCGCTCCCACCGGCGTCTCCGGATCCGGAATGTCCAACGCGGTCCATTGCATATCAACCGGTACATCCAGAATCGTCGGTGGTTTGTTGTGATGGAATCGCTTGGAGACCATCTCGCCGTAGTGCGGATCGAACACCCACTTCTGACCGATGGCATGGCCCATGCCCAAGACCGAACGGCCGAGCACCTGACCACCCAGCGCTCGGGGATGGATTACTGTGCCGACATCGGCAGAAGCGAGGAAATCGACGATGTAGTACTTGCCGGTTTCGACATCGACTTCAACTTCGGCGAAGCTGGCCACGTAGGAAAACGTCGATCCGTCGCGTGGGTAGTTGTCCTTGGCCGCCGCCACCAAGCCTTGGCCCGCCAGCGCTGCCACGGACGCCTTGGTCAATTTGTGGAGATCGGCGGCCGCTTCGTGGCCATCGTAGACCCCGCCCAGTTGAATCGCGTATTTCGCCGCCTGAGCCAAAGTCATGCCAGCACCACCGCCTTTGCGGAAAACACGCTCGTTGGCGACCTCGTACTGCTCCGGTTTGCCGCCGAGCTTTTTGGCCGCGATTTCCTGAAGCTTCTTCTTGGCGTCCACCGCGGTCGCATACGCCGCCCGCGTCATCGCATGAGTTGTCTGGCTACCGCCGGAGACGCAGGTGAAAGGAAGATTCTTCGTCGTGTTGCCCCATACGACCTCGCATTTCTCCCACGGCACACCCAGAACCTCTGCGCCCGCGCGGTGCACGTCGATTACCGACTCTGTTCCCAGGTTGCCGATTCCAGACTGGAAGGAGATCCGGCCATCCGGCTTAATGACGAGAAGCCCATCGAATCCGATCGTGCCGCCAACGTAACAACTCAGCGACACGCCGACGCCGCGAACTTTCGTGCCGATCCTTTTCGGAGTGCGTGCAACCCGCTCGCTCCACTTAAATTGTTCAGCGCCGCGGTCGAGTGCCTCTTTGAGGAATGCGCTGGTGGCATAACCCCGCTTTCCTTGCACCGCTGGTCCGAACGGCGCCTTGCCTTCCGGGCAGTTGACGCGGCGAATCGCCACCTGGTCAACTCCGAGCTTGCGCGCGGCTTTCGCGATGATCGGCTCGATGATGACAATCCCCTGCAGGCCGCCCGGGGAACTCTGCGCACTGCGGGGCGGCGTATTCGTCAGCACCGTCACGCCACGCCAGCGCATGGCTTGCGGCTGGTACAACAGAGAGACGATGCGGCCCGATGAAGCGGAATCACCTACTGCGTCGTACGGACCGTTGTCGCAAATGACGAACATGTCGAGAGCTGTAATCCGCCCCTCTTTCGAGAAACCGACTTTCATCCTTCCTTGAAAACCAGGACGGGCGCGTCCGATGAAGGTCTCCTCCTCACGGCTGATCCGCATCATCACCGGAGCATTGGTTTTCTTGGCCAGAAGAGCAGGGATGATCATCGAGACGCCGCCGGTGATCTTGCTTCCAAAGCCGCCTCCGGTGTATTCGCTGATGAAAACAACATTGTCGGGGCTAATGTTCAACCAGCGCGCGATCGCGGGCAGCGTTTGCGCGGTGCTCTGCGTGCCCGTGTAAATGTAAACCTTGCCATTCTGCCAATAAGCCATCGCACTGCGGGTCTCCAGGGTCTGATGGCTGGTGTCGGGTGTCACGAAAGTCTCGTCGAGAACCAGCGCCGCATTCTTGAAGCCGGAATCGACATCGCCATACGACCACTCGTCGGGAGCCTTGCCCATCGGAAGACGGCCATGCTTTTCGTCCGCGAAGTCGGCTTTGGTCCATTTGAGTTCCGTGACCGCGGGCGGACCCGGATTTTGCCCCGCGGGCCGAGTCCAGACATTGCCATCCGTTCGGGGATTGGGACCACCCGGTCGCAAGGTGTCGAGTGGATCGATCACGAACGGAAGCAGTTCAAAATCGATCTGAATTTTCTCGATGGCTTCCGCGGCGCTGAGTTCATCAACTGCGGCCACTGCAAGAATCGGTTCGCCCTGATAGACCGGTTCATTGGTAAGGCCGCGTTCGCCCCACTTGCTGGCTTTGATCACCGTTCCATTGTCGGTAAGGGTATCAGCTGGGGCAGGAAGATCGCCCGCTGTGAGAATCGCTTTGACCCCGGGCATGGCTAGCGCCGCGTTCGTCTGGATGTGCTTTACGCGGGCATGCGGCATTGGGCTGAGCAGCAGTTTGCAAAACAACATACCTTCCGCCCGAAAGTCCTCGGCATATTTTGCCTGGCCCGTAACCTTCGCATATAGATCTGGGGTCTGGTAGTTCTTGCCGATCAGCTTGTACCCGGCTCCGTACTGGCGCTCAGTAGCTTTAGCAGTCTCAACGGCTTTCTTGTTATCCAAGGTTAGACCTCCGCAAATTCTCGGCGCCGCGCATCATCGCGGTGAGAATCTTGTCATAATCCTGGCAGCGGCATAGGTTTCCCGAGATGCCTTGCGCCAACTCCTGGCGGGTCGGATTGGGATTGGTTTTCAGGTAACCCACTGTAGTCATAATGAAGCCGGGCATACAAAAGGCGCACTGAAAGCCTTGTTCGTCGATGACGCCCTGTTGTACCGGGTGTAGAGTCCCGTCAGCGCTGGCCAGGCCTTCGATGGTCACAACCTTCCGGCCACGCACCGTATGGGTGAGCACCGAACACGAATAATACGGAACATCGTCGATAAGCACGGTGCAAGATCCGCATTCAGCGCGGTCGCATCCCAGCTTAGTGCCGGTCAGACCCAGCTTGTAACGCAGCGTCGACGCCAGGGTCTCCTGCTTCATCGCGTCGACGCGCCGCTGTTGACCGTTGACGTTGAGAGTAATCAGCCGCAGGCCTACGACAGCCGCCGACTGCTGGCCGTGCAGAAGAGAGGAGGCGCGAAACAGATAGCTCGCTGAAGAGACTGCCACACCGCTGGTGATGACGCCTTTGATGAAGTTGCGCCTAGAGACACTTTTGGCAACGTCATCTTCAGGCAGCTCTCGGATTGCCTTGGAACTTGCCTTCTCGATCATACTGGGTCACCTCCTACCGCGTGTAGCCGCTGTAGAGTCTAGCGAGAAGAAAGGCATGTGAGGTTTCACATTTTAGCAGTTGGATTAGTAGAAATAATGCGCGGATTCGGAAATTTACGAACTGTCCCACGTCAGCGAAAATGGGACAAACTAAGATCAAAAGCGAAGATAGCGTATCTCGATCCGGGTCACGATGCCCATAACTCCCTGATAGTCGGCAAACCGGAGTTATCGGCAGCCGCCACCCGTTGGGCAATCGTATCAGTTGACGAAACATCGCCAATCACTGATTGACCTGATTTCGGCGTTGCGACCAGTGAAGAAAGCGCGGGCATAAAAATTCCGCCAATCGCTGGAAATTCAGGCTTCAACGATCCATCCAGTAGAGAGAATTTCAATTTCATGACTGCCCGCTGGGCAAGCAGTCACATCCGAACCCGATCAGCCCGGCTAAGGGATTCTGAAAGTGACCACTTTCAGCCACAATCGCCAGCCCTTCGCCTCTAGAAGCTTCGCGAAGCCGCACTGTTTAGCGTGTCGAATGGGGAGCACGCAGTCTTGGGAGAATTTCTGAACTGGTTGATTCCGCGCAACTTACGCAAACGTCGGCTCTTACGCGATTCAGACCTGTACCGAAGGTTCGAATCCCTCCCTCTCCGCCCTTGCGATCCGCAATGGAAAAGCTGGGTGATGACGCTCAGGACGTGTTGATACCCTTGCTGCTCCTCTCTCCTTTTTATGAAGCGGCAAG
>JAUTWY010000291.1 GCA_030838305.1 Acidobacteriaceae bacterium | reverse complement strand
CTCGACTACGCATTTACGGAGGCGTCCACCATCCGCTTCGGCGACGCCCTCGTGACAAAATCCGTGAGCAACCCTGAGTGTCGTGAGTATGGCCCGCCTAGGGAGACGCCGGGTCTCTCATGCTGCGAAGCAATTTATGCCTGTGTCGCAGGCTTCGCGCTGAAGATGCCGTTGAAGCTTTCGCGGTACTGAAGGAAGACCAGCACCCAAAGGGCGCAGGCCACCAGTCCCGGAGCGATGCCCGGCGAAAGCGTCAGGTGAAACGCAAGAATGTTGTAGAGCTCCGCCGCGAGCAGTGTCAGCGCAAGTGGCACGAAGAAACCTGAGATCAGCAGCAGTCCGCCAATGAGCTGCACCGCGAAGAAGTAGGCTGCAAAGTGCGATGCGATGATGGCGCCAAAGAACTGTAACGCCAGTGGATTTGTCGGCGGCGGCTGGTGGATGAAGTTAAGGAATCCGTTCAGGCCAATGACCGTAAACATCAGCCCCAGCAAGTAGCGCGCAATGATCGAAACAATCTTCACGCGTGGCCTCCCTGGAGTATCTGCGCCTGCGTCTGCACGGCCTGAAGGTGCGGCGCGAGAAACGCATCACGGTCCTTCCCATGACTCAGCGCCATGGTTCCACCAGCGGTGAGGAAGGTCGCATCCGTCACGCCGAGGAAGCCAAAGACTGACCGCAGATACGGTTCCACAAAATTGAACGAGGCCATCTGCGTTTGTGCGTCGTACATGCCTCCGGTCGCGATGATGAACGTCGCCCTCTTACCGGCGATCAGGCCCTTCGGCTTTCCGTCCGCATAAGAAAAGGTCCTGCCGACACGCGAAATCTGGTCGATCCAAAGCTTTAGAACCGAGGGCACACCAAAGTTATGCATCGGTACGCCGAAGACGTACTCGTCAGCCTGTTCCAGTTCGGCGAGCAGGGAGTCGGAAAGCGAAAGCAGTTCTTTCTGCTGTGGAGTTCGCGCCTCTTCCGGCGTATACACGGCACTCACCCAGTCGGCGTTGATGGGTGGAATTGAGGTTGAGTTGAGGTCGCGGTCTATGACCGTTCCACCCGGATGGGAAGACTTCCATTGGGCGACGAAAGCACCGGTCAGCTCGCGAGAGACCGACCGGCCGTAAAGTGGGCTGGAATCGATGTGAAGCAGTGTGGGCATAATCGAAAACCTCCTATGCGACATATGATGCTTATTAGACATATGTCGATTCAAAAATAAATCGACGTATGTCGTCTAAGCATCTATTGCTTGGAGAAGAGGTATCCTGAAACCTGAATGGCTGAGGCGCTCCAATCCGAGACCACAACCGAGACAACGGATCGTCGCATCCTGCGCAGCCGCCGCATGCTGATGGAAGCTCTGGTCAGGTTGTTGACTCAAAAGGAGTTCGAAGACATCTCCATTCAGGAAATCGCGGACGAAGCTACCCTGAACCGGGCCACCTTCTACCTCCACTATCCGGACAAAAACGCCCTGCTGCAGGCCATGACAGCCGCCCGCTTCCGCGACCTCATCGCACGCCGTGGCCTTTCCTTCACAGATTGCGACGGCGCACTCCGCGCCATTGCGCTCGGCGTGTGTGACTATCTGGCCGAAACTACGGGCTGTCCGACCCAGTTGGCGAAAATGCCCCTCGAAGGCTCCATCATCCCGGTCGTTGAGGGAATGTTCCTGGAGGGCGCTGCCCATCATGAGATGGCGCCCGGTGTTGATTCAGCACTGCTGGCGACCACGGCTGCCTGGGCCGTCTTCGGAGCCGCGCGTCGCTGGTTTCAGACCCGCGATCGCATCCCCGCTGAGGAGATGGCCGCGAAGATTGAAACTATGGTGAAGCCGATCTTTCTCAGCGCCTCTCAATAGCTGTGGAGTGGCATAGTCAGCCATCCCACGCCGATGAACCTCTCGGATAGTTGGTTTAGCTTTGGCGCGATCGCCTAGAAAGCGATTGCGAGACGCTCTGGTCGGTAACGGGAAACGCGCTTAGCGCCACTAACGTTCACTTGGACGAAAAGTCGTTTTAAACCGGTGCTGGGCTGACTACAAACGACGCAAGAAACAGCCTTACTCACGACTTCAACCTAAAAACGGCAGTTAGCCCGTAGCGTCAGCCAGCCGCCGAGTGGTTCCGAGAACCTTGCCACGAAGAAAATTCTGAAAAGCAGCGCTGAGAATCAGGCGCCACAGCGCCGCTTGAGTCAACTGCTCCGCAGTCGTTTTGATTCGCTTAAGAAACCCACTCACCTTGGTCAATGCTGCCGCGATCAGCCCCGCCTTCGAATGCATACTGGTGATCTCCACCGTAGTTTGATTGCCATGCCGCGTCCTCCGAGCTATACCATGCAACGCCAACGGGCGCGAGGTTACCGCCTCCGCATGCTTCTCCGGGATTCCCAAGCGCATGAATATCGTCCACCAGTTGTAGACTAAGGCCGTGATGCGCGCCATGATCTGACATCGCTTCCGGTCGTGCGTGGTAAAACCGGACCACGCCCACTGGTTCTTCAACTCGTCGAAGTTATTTTCCGAGTCTCCTCGGTCGCGGTAGTGTTGGGCGATCGCCCGCACTTCGTCCTGCATCGATGTCACCAGCACCGCGTACTCATACCGCACACCCAAGTGCGTTGCTTCGGGCAGATCCAAGGACAACTGTTTGGCGGCCTTTCGTTTGGTTTTCTTCGCGTCCTCTGCCTCGCCCTCCTTCTGCCGCATCGGTCGCCGCAGCACCACCACGCGCCGCGTCTTGGTCCACCCACTCAATCGCAGTTCAGTTGCCAGGCCCTGCCATTGTTGCCCCGCTTCCACCCACTCGTTCCTCCCGAACAATCGGTCGATTAACTTCTTCACGTTCGCGGTCTGCTTAAGTTTGAACAGGTAGGCGATCTGGCGCTGCTCCGATCCCTCCATCGCCCGCTCCGTCCCCCAATTACAATCCCCGCGCAGAAACGCCGGACGGCTGGTCTCCGGCAGCCCGTCCAACAACGCCCACAACTCCGGTTGCGCAAACGACGACGCGGTCTGATTTCCCGCCTGTACCTCCACCTCCAACACCATCCGCAGGTTCGCTATGAAATAGCTGTGATAGGCATGCGAAGGCCGCCCTGGCTTTTGCGGGTTGTATCCCACCTTGGCGTCTTCTTGATGTCCGTACAGTGGCTTCACCGTCGTGTCCATGTCCAACGCCCAGGCCTCTTCCAACAGCGGCTCGTAACTGGCTTTCAGATGCTTCTTCATCCACAGTTCGCTGGCCTGCTCCTCCATTGCCGTCATGGCACGTCGCACCGAGTCCTCGCTCGCCACCTTCGTCATTCCCAACAACTCGGGATTGACCCCATCGCCCCGAATGGCGTTCATGTGCGCATAGCGCCAATGCCCCGCCAGCACCGATAACAGAATCGTGCCCAACACATCCCGCTTCGGCGGCGCGTTCGGGCTCTTGTATTGTAGAGGGCAGTCCTCTACCCAGGCGTCGAACCGTCCACTGGTCTTCAGAAATTCAATGAAGAATGGCATCAGCCCCAAGCTACTCACGGCTGCTTCCGGTGCCCACTTCACCTGGATCTTGCCGCCAAAAGTATCCACGTTGGTGACCGTCTCCGGGGGCTGCATCTCCGCTGTGGGACCCTCACCTTCCGGGTGAATCGCTACAAGGGCTTGTTCGTCGCTCATCTCGAACAGTATGAGCTACTTCTCTGCCCAAGCGAAACAGGAACCGCCGTTTCTAGGATTAAGGGGGGCCGAACTGCTCAGGTCGCGGAACGATCTGGAGGTTTATGCGCCCAAGAGCCACAAAACCGAATATTCGAGAGCAGCGGAACGGGCAATTCGCTGGCTGGAGAGGGCTGAGCCCGCAAGCACGGAAGATCAAGTGTTCCAGATACTGGGATTGATTTGCGGCGGCGGGAGCCCCGAGACGATCCGGA
>JAUTWY010000265.1 GCA_030838305.1 Acidobacteriaceae bacterium | reverse complement strand
CTGAAGGGGTCGCACAATCTCAGACGATATGCGACCCTTTCAGGGTCGGAATCCTTTGTTGGTCGTGAACCGGGGGCGTTGCCCCCGGCTATTACATGTCACGCCTTCGGCGTGAAGAGCCGGATCGTCCCCGACTAAAGCTCATGCCCACTGATGAAACCTCAATCTCCGAACTGCTCGCGCGCCTGGCCCACGAGTTCCAATCCAGGCCTTTCATTCCACATCGCCTGCTCAAACAAGGCGACGCCCAAACCATCGGAGCGTATCTGTGGCCCCGGCGGCTTCGCTCAGGCGATCGCACAGGGGATGAAGAGCGCTTTTTCGATGTCGAGCCCGGCAGCCAGGTTCTGGCGCGCTGTCGTTGGCAGCCGAATCGAACAGAGCAGCCGACCCTCGTGATGTGGCACGGCATGGAAGGTTCGACCGCGTCTTCATACATGCTGACTACGGCCAGGAAGATGTTTGGCGCGGGCTTCAATGTCGTGCGGGTCAACTTTCGCAACTGCGGCGGGACTGAGCATCTGTCGCCGACGCTTTATCACGGAGGACTCACAAACGATCTGCGCGTGGTGATTGATGAATTGATCGCGCGCGATGGTCTGTCGCGCCTCTTCGTCGCCGGCTTTTCCCTGGGCGGCAACATGGTCCTGAAGCTGGCCGGTGAATATGGAGAGAGCCCACCCGCGGAAGTAAAAGCCTTCTGCGCGATTTCGCCCGCGGTTGATCTACGCGCCAGCACCAACCTGATGGCCCAACGTCGCAACTGGATTTATCAGCAGGACTTTCTGCGGCGTTTGAAGAACCGGATCAAGGTTAAGGAGGGGCTGTTTCCCGATCGTTACGACTCGAGTCTCCTGCGCGACGTGCGCAGTGTCGAGCAGTTCGACAACCGCTATATCGCGCCGCTTTTTGGTTTTGCCGACGCCAACGATTATTACGCAAAGGCGAGTTCACTTCCCTTCATCAGCCGCATTCGACTTCCCACCTTGATCATGCACGCCCAGGACGATCCCTTCATCCCGTTTGCCCCGCTGCGCGATCCAGCCATCGCAGCCAATCCTTACGTGCTGTTGTTGGCGCCCGAACGCGGCGGCCACGTAGCGTTCGTTTCGGCCAGCAATGGCGAAGACCGCTTCTGGGCCGAGAATCGTCTGGTAGATTTTTTCCGACAGATGGCCCAAACGAAATATCTCAACTCTGAAAGCGTGAAATAGATAGCCCAGGGCCCACACACCCGCAGCCCCCCGACCGGGTCTTCACGCTGAAGGCGTGGAATATAATAGCCCAGGGTAAAGCGCGAAGCGCGACACCCTGGGATCACAATTGTTAATTGATCCCACAGCCCCTCTAGAGGCGACAGAAAATCCAGGAAGGGTTGTACGCTTTCGTGCGGTCAACCAGCCTGCGGAGCAGGCGCCAGCATAAAGCCTGGGGCGCAAGCCCCAGGACCTACGCACCAACAATGATCCAGCCTGCGAAGCGGGCGGCAGACGCAGGTCAATCGCGAATCGGCCATTCCTCCATTTGGCTGCCGGCCCCTTCGCGGGCTCCTCCTGGATGCGGCGGCTTACCCCACCCTATTTCGCCAACAAAAGATTGATTTCTCGCAACGAGGCGATATACTCCAGCGTAACTGTGAACTCCCAAGTCGCCGGAAACATTTTCCGGGCTTTTGTTCTTCCGGCAGTTCAAAGGTTGGGAATGACATGAACGCATTCGCACCGAAACAGAATCAACCTCAGCAGCAGTTGCCAGCTAAGCCCACCAGAGCGAATAGGGTGCCACCTGCGGTAAGTGATGCACACCTGCACTTGCAGCGCACAAATGGAAATCCGCCCGTACTGCACTTCCGACAGACTGGAGCGAAAGGCCCTGACGTTAGCTCAGGTACTGAAGCAATAACCCGCTTCGCTGGTGACTTCAGCCGCCTTCCAATGCATGCTCAAGCACCAATAACACTTCAACCGAAGCTGACGATAAACACTCCCGGAGACGTCTACGAACAGGAAGCAGACCATGTCGCCGAGCAAGTAATGCGCATGCCCGACCCGCGGTTACAGCGCGCGTGTGCGTCCGGCGGAGACTGCGCCAGTTGTCAGGCGGAGCAACCGAGCCAGGAACATCAGAGCTTGCAAACTAAGCGCATCGGCCCAAGCGACTCAGGACAAATCGCAGCACCGCCAATAGTCTCTGAAGTATTAGCTTCACCCGGCCAACCGCTCGACACAGCGACCCGCGCTTTTATGGAGCCGCGCTTTGGGCATGATTTCGGCCGTATCCGTATCCACACGGACGCACCCGCAGCCAGAGCCTCGGCGGCGCTGGGGGCGGAGGCCTTTACAGTCGGTCACCATATCGCGTTTGCGCGCGGACGCTTTCTGCCCGGCACCGGGCAAGGCAACGGCCTCGTGGCGCACGAACTGACGCATGCCATCCAGCAGGCCGTGACTTCTCCGCACATTGCGCTGAGCCCGGAGAAGGGAGGGGCGGCCGCGCCAGCGCACGGACGCTCCGGAGTCGTGGGCGGCGTGCTCGGCTGGAACGAGTCCAATAAGCAAGTTCGGGTTACGCGTGAAGTGGGTGGAACCCAGGGATACGACGATAAGCTGCAGGCAATCGCGGTCACACGGCTAGCCAAAGCCGAGCCTGCCGCGGTCGTCCAGGACATGAACAAGAAGTGGCACGCGGTGGAGATCACTGCCGATTTCGAAGCGGGACCCGACAGAAGCGCGCCCGCCGCGATGGATTCCTCTGCGGGGGAGAACACTCCTTTCCTCGCCGTCTACGGCTTACCATCGCTGAGCGGCATCGAGCAATGGCGCCGGAAGGTGGACGCGCTAAAGGCGAGGTTGGCCGAGGCCGACGCCCGCCAGACGACGGGCGAGGATGATCGGAAGGCGGTCGAGAAAGAGCGAGACCAGGCACGAGCGGACCTGACCAAAGCCAATCTGACCCGTGCGAGGTTCATCCTGGGCGTGCCCGAATCCGACATCGAGTTCACCGGCTCCCTTTCCGGCCGGAAGTCCGGGAAAGTCAACATCATCGGGCTACCCGAGAAAAACTCACCTGGCGGTGGCCACGCGCCCCTGGGCGGGGAAACCTCGTTCGAGGAGGGACGGGGATCCGCCTTCTGGATCGACTTCCCGGAGCTCGACAAGGCACGGGTTGCAGAGATTCTGTTCCACGAGGTCTCGCACCTGAGAGACTGGGAACTTGCCCAGGAGTGGATCAGGAGGTACAAGACGGAGACTAATCGCTTATTCGTGAAATCAGCCACCACCCCGTTCCGAGATTGGCTGAATGAGCAGGCCAAAAAAGGTCGCGTGACCAAGGCGGACGTAGAGATGGTTCTCATGGAAACGGGAGACGCGTCGGCCTATACCGAGGCCCGCGCCAACGTTCGCAGTTTCCTGGCGGATCTTCAAGCAGGCGCTCCTGACTTGGCCACCAGGGCGCTCGTCGGCTACGCGAATGCGCTTAAGCCTAAGTCGCAGGGTGGCGGCGGGCAGTACGCCAACCCCGCCCCTAAGTCCGAGGTGAAGGCTGCTCTGGTCGCGGAGCTCAAGACAGCCTATCGACAGATGCCTGGGCCCGTGCAACAGCAATACGATGCCGCAGTGGCGGCTGCGAAGAAACAGAACCCCAGCGCGTGGATCTCCGAACTCGATTTCTCGAAGCGGGCGGGTGGGTAGTCGGACGCCTTAGACGGCTGCACAGTTCGCGTTCGTTGTTTAGAGCAGAGCAAAATGAATGTCACCCTCATTGGTCTTGTACCCCCCATGTTTCTCCCTGTCCTAGCGAGAATGGAAGGTCAGTGAGCGAGCCTACAAGTATGACAGCTTGCGCTGTGGGCTACTGGTATGGCGTCGGCTCCGCCGACTCCGGTGGAAATAAAGCGCTCGAAGATGCGATAGAACCTCTCTAATTGCCGGCGCCACCAGCTCGCGAAGCGAGCGATCTATGAGTAGCCCACAGCGCAAGCTGTGGGTAAAGCCCCCCACAACAATTCTGAGCCCCGGGAGGGGCGACATACCAAGCCCCACCCTCACAAATCTTCTGACGCGCCACACTCATGCCGCCCGCCTTCGCGGGCTCAATCTCAATCGCTCCTCGGTACCCACAGCTTGCGCTGTGGGCTACTGGTATGACGTCGGCTGCGCCGACTGGACACAAAAACTTTATTGTTCTTATTTCCCTACAGGCGAAGAATGATCCATCTGATTGCCAAAACGTTATCAAGAGAAAGCGCTTGAAGATGGGGTAGAACCTCTCTAAATTGACGGATCAACCAGCTCGCGCAGCGAGCGATCTATCAGTAGCCCACAGCGCAAGCTTTGGGTGAGCGATCCCACAACAATCGTGAGCGCCGGGAGGGGCGCCATAGTGAGCCGAACCTTCACAAATCTTCTGACGCATCTGATCTTCAGCACAAAGGATCGCGAGCCGGTCATCGTGCCTGAGATCAAGTTCGAGCTGTTCGCATATCTCGGTGGCTTGACGCGTGAGCTCAAAGGCAAGGCTTACGGGATTAACGGCACGGACGATCACATTCATCTGCTGATCAGCCTGCCGCCGGTTGTTTCGATTTCGGAGGCGCTGCGATTCATCAAGTCGAATTCTTCAGGATGGGTGCA
>JAUTWY010000424.1 GCA_030838305.1 Acidobacteriaceae bacterium | reverse complement strand
TCGGACCCGAATAGCCCGAAGGCGAATAAACTGTAGACCAACCCGCCTTATAGCTTTTGCGCGGGCGGGCTCCAACGCTGAAACAGGGAGAAGATCAGATCATCAATGCCGGGCGAATTCAGCCAGCAGGATCTCAGCCAGCAAGATAAGCAGCGCTATCGTATCGCGTGGCATAGCTACGTGACACGGCGGAATCTGATGGTAGTGCTCTTCGTGGGTTTTGTGCCTTTGGGGATTTTGATCGCAAAACTGAAACTGGGCGAGCTAATTAGTTTTGCGCTGCTCGTGGGCTGGATCGTGGTGTATTTGACGGGGGCGTGGTGGCTCACCCAGTGGAAGTGTCCACGCTGTGGGAAAACATTCGCCAACCGGCTGTGGACCCAACGCTGCATGAGTTGCGGGTTGGGCAAGGATGACTTGGCGGCGACGGTGCGGAGGCAGAACTGAGGGCTGGGTGTACAGACTTAGTTCCGACTGACTGATGAACTTCGAAAACATACTTCTGGAAAAGAAAAACTCGATCGCTTACGTCACGGTGAACCGGCCCAAGGTGCTAAATGCGCTCAATATGGCAACTATGGAAGAGTTGCGGGCGGCATTTCATGACATCAAGAATGATACGGCCGTTCGCGTCGTTATTTTCACGGGCGCGGGCGAGAAGGCGTTCATTGCGGGCGCGGACATTGGCGAGTTAGCGAAGAATGATGCAGTTGCCGCGAAGGAATACACGCATCGCGGGCAGAACGTTCTAAATCTCATCGAGAATCTGGGCAAGCCGGTGATCGCGTGCCTCAATGGATTCGCACTGGGCGGCGGATGCGAGATTGCCCTGGCGTGCACCATGCGGTTGGCCAGTGAGAATGCCAAGCTTGGCCAGCCGGAGGTGAAGCTGGGAATTATCCCGGGCTATGGAGGGACTCAGCGGCTGCCTCGACTGGTGGGCAAAGGCGTTGCGATGCAGATGGTGCTGGCGGGCGAGATGACCTCGGCGCAGGAAGCCTATCGCATGGGATTGGTGAATGAGGTTATGGCGGCGGCTGAGTTGATTCCGCGGGCAGAAGCGATTGCGGCGAAGATCATCGCGAATGCCCCGCTTGCGGTGCAGTATGCGATGGAGGCCGTAAATAAAGGCATGGAGATGACTTTGAGCGAAGGGCTCTATCTGGAGGCGGTGCTGTTTGCAGTGGCTTGCGCGACTGAGGATAAGAAGGAAGGAACCACGGCGTTTCTGGAGAAGCGTGCGGCGCAGTTCAAGGGAAAGTAAGGCAAACGCTCGAACACAGAGGACACAGAGGGGCACTGGGGATTGCAACGGAGATTCGCACGGAGAAAGCCACGAAAGCGAAATTGAAAATTGAGCGGCCCCCTGATCCAGCGATTCCTGCCATCGAGGGTCTCCTTCGTGGTGCTGGAAGACGGTTTGCGGTCGTCGTCGCGCGGTTTAATTCTTTCATCACAGAACGGCTCTTGCTGAGCGCAATCGACGGACTGTTGCGCTCCGGCGCCAAGAAAAAAGACATCGATCTGGTGCGGGTACCGGGGGCGTTCGAGATTCCGCTGGCAGCGCGGAAACTCGCGGAGACGAAGAAGTACGATGCGATCGTTTGTCTCGGATGCCTCCTGCGCGGCGATACGGCGCACTACGACGTGATTGTGAATGAAGTGACACGCGGGATTGGGCAGTCCGCGCAGGAGACAGGTGTGCCTCACGCTTTCGGAGTGCTTACCTGTGAAACGCTCGAGCAGGCCATCGACCGCGCCGGATTGAAGATGGGCAATAAAGGATTTGAGGCAGCGTTGGCGGCGGTCGAGATGGCGTTGTTGACAGACGGCATCCGGCGTCCGGCAGCCGGCGTCGGGAAAGCTGCGAGCAAAAAGCAGGTTCGTCGCTTTGCTCGGAATGACAAACCTAAGAAGATTCAAACGGCGAAGCGCAAGCGCAACTAGCATCGCTCCCCGTGCAAACACCCCAACTCTAAAGTAAACTGGGCACTACTCACTAACCACTGGACACTTTTTTCATGGGTACACGCCGCAAATCTCGCGAACTAGTTCTGCAAATGCTCTTCCAGGCGGACATGGGGAAGCAGACCGTTGACCATGTGCAGCGCACGTTTTGGGCTGAGCATGGTTCTGCCAGCGCCGAGGTGCGGGGGTTCGCTGACGATCTGTTTCGCGTGGCCACCGACCGCGGAGCGGAAATCGACAAGCTAATCGAGGGGCACGCGGAGCACTGGCGGATGGAACGCATGGCGGCGGTGGATCGTAACTTGTTGCGCGCGGGCGTGGCGGAGTTTCTGGGATATCCCGAGACGCCGCGAGCCGTGATCATCAATGAAGCGCTTGAGATCGCGCGAAAATTTTCCAGTCCCGAGTCGGTGCAGTTCGTGAATGGCGTCCTGGATAGCGTGGCCAAGGATCTGGGAAAGACGGCGTAGGAGTGCTCGCTCCTGCGCTCCGGGGCAAACGCCCAGCTAGGGTTACCCGCCTTACGCGGCGTTGAAGCTGCCGCTCTTCCACGTGTCATGGTTTCACAGCAACCAGATTCAGTGCGCAATTCGTGCCGGTGAAGCAGAAGTTGTTGGGGGAGTTGGGGAGCGGCGAGAACAAGGTCTGGTTCTGGTCGAAGGCGGTCGCGGTGTTGAGTTCGTGCAGCAATCCGTCGGAGCCGGCGACGAAGATCAAAGAGCCGTCTGCGGCCATGTCCGCCGCTACCGCAGCAGCATCATTCACCAGCGGGATTCTGGATACGGAACCGGTGTTGAAGGAATAGATCAGGACTCCGAAATCGCTGGTAACGATATACGCCTGGGTGCTGTCCGGTGAAAGGAAGAAGTTGATGGGGTGAAAAGTCCCGAACCCGATATTGATGTGGAGAGGCTCAAAGGTTATAGAAGGGTTGGTCGGACTCTTGGCGAGGACGATGGGCCGCGGACATAACGTAGGGACCGTTAGCGGACCAGCCGGGAGCGGCAAGGGCAGCAGGGAAGAGTTGGTCGCGATGATATCGATGCCGGTGTTATCGAGGCCAAAGAAAAAGTCGAGACCATCCGTCACTAGCGGCATCGGGATGATTGTATGGGGGACATTGCCCGCGGGCACCATCTTCAGGAACAGCGGCGGACCGGGCAGGCCAAGCGGGGGCGGAGGCACGGCCAGATTCACCGCGGAGTTGTCGCACGTGTTGCGAATGGCAAGAGTGGACGGAGAATTTCCGCCGGCGAGTAAGGCAAACGATCCTGTGGAATTGAAAACGATGGAAGTAGCAGGCGCAGCCAGCGGGTAAGTCTGCAAGGACTGGAGGGTTGAATACACATACAGAGTATTCCCACCATTGCCGAGGATGAAGGCCTTCAACCCGTCGGGCGAAAATGCGGCCGCAATTGCACTATTGATATTCAACGACGAGCTGGACGACGAAGAATTGACGACATACACCTGATTGGGAGTGGAAACCGTGTCCGAAAAAATTGCCGTGCCCCCGGTGGAAGACACTGCGAGAACCTTGCCGGTCACCAACCCCAGAGTCGTACCCTGCACGGGCAGTGAGGTAAATGGACTGGTAGTTCCCCCAAAGTTGGCAGGAGTGATGGCGAATGCGCCAAACTGGCTACCGGCGAAGGCTTTGTCTCCCGCAGCGTCGAACATCAGCGAGTTCGGCGATGCCGGCATTTGTCCCGCGCCACCCGAAAGTCCATTGGAACTGGAAACGTTGTAAATCCCCACGTTACAGGAAGCGGTGCCGGAACAATCCTGACTGCTAGCCAGCACGGTGGTGGCGACGGCGGCGCCCGTTGATAATCCAGAAATAGCGGTAATGGGATACACCGGTTGCGGCACGAAGGGTGCCGGGAGTGCCGCTGGATTTAGCGGGAAACCGATGTTGCAAGCGGGTGGCGTGCAGGAAGCTGTGATGGCAGCCGCTCCTGGCTGCGCCGTCGTCACAGCGCAGGTGTTGCTGCCAGCAGCACAGGCTGCGGTAATTGCGGCCGGAGCTGAGGATACCCAAGTCAGCGGGGCTTTGGGCACAATGCAGCCTTGCACGTCGACTGCGGTGGCGGTGATCGTTTCCGACGTTCCTTTGGTGACCGAGAAGCTTGTTTCGCCGGAACCCTGTGTTCCTACCTCCAACGCGATGCACTGAACCGGACAGGTTTCAAAGTTGTACGGCTGACTAAACACTCCCGAGGCCGAGGCAATTACTTGAGTCTGTCCGGGCGCACTCGGGGAGGCAGTTGCCTGGTAGGTCGCTACGTTGATGTCAGGGTTCACGAGCGGAACGACCCGGACTACGGTAGCATTGGCTTCGGTCCAGGTGAACGGTCCGACGGAAGCGGTGATATCGACGCCCTGGCTAAAAGCGGTGGCCTGCAAAGTCTGAACCTGATTTTGCGACAGACAATGCTTCGAGGCTTCGGTGTTGAACTTAAGGTTGCACGTAGCGGGCAAAGCGGTTTGTGACGGGCAAGCGGGAGGCGGAGAATTGACCGGAGCTGCCACGCTGATTGTGATGTGATCGATAGGGGGATGAATATAGAAAACTGTTGGAGGGCTGGTCGCACCGAGGGCTGATGCGGTCACTCGAACCGTGCCAATGCCGGCGGGAGTGCAAATCGAATAAAGAGGGGCATTCCAGGTGCCGGCGCAGGCAAAGCCGTTGGGAGCAATATCGAGGATGCCAGGATTACTGGAGACAAACGTGAATGCGGGAGAGAGGGTTCCGCCTGTGACGTTGGCCGCACTGGCACTCAAAACCAAGGTGGTGCCCACTTGTAGGGAGGCACTGGTGCTGGGGTTAAGGGTGATCTTCACCGGAAAGGGTGAGGGGCCCGGCGGTTTGCTGCCGCCGCAAGCTGTCAAAAACAGAAATAAGAAGACGGCGACGACTGCCCACACGCACGCACCGAAACGCAAACTCCCCATGCACCCTCTCGTCGCCTCGCGGTTGTAACCGAAGGGCGAGCCCTCAATGGAATGGAAAACTTTTAGTGTAGAGGCTGGAGGCGGATTCAGCAAGCAAGCCGCGCGAAACGTTTTTGAATGTCAGGCGAGCACATTCTCAAACTCCGCCGCTCCAGTTTGACAGTGGGATGCAAAAAGATGGGTTGACGATGTTTCAACTGAGTTGCTATAGTTGTTTGGTTCCGCGAGTTCATCCAAGCTTGCTGTGTGCCGTGAGTTCCGCACAATTATGCGGAGGCTTGCGGCAGAGCTGTTGAGAAATGCATTTCCGGTGATGTAGAATAGAGCAGTAGCAAGGTACCGGAGATTTTCCTCGCTGAAACGTTCCTGCGCTGCCTTTCGCCCTATCACGAGGGCTGCTGTCGCGACTGAAAGTTAGTCGAGAAGTGGTCTGCGAAAGGATATGCAGGACAGAGCTGGCGATACGGAGCACTCCCGTAGTTTTGGCCGGGTGCCACCGTCGACAGCAGAAATCAGATTGGGACCCAAGAATCTCTCTCCGTGATTCGTGTGCGGCGAGAAGTATGGCTGGGCAAGTCTGCCTGCCAGTCCGGATCGCGTAGTCAGCGCCGGGAAAGCTGTTTGCGCTTCGTGCTGCGCGCAAGGAATTGTAGAGCGCGCTCCAGGGGTAAACGGCGGAGCGGTTTTTCGAACGCTTTAGCGGCTTTTCAAACAAGGAGCGGCAAAGAGTGCCTACTTTTAATCAATTGGTGGCTCAGGGGCGGAAGCGGCCGCGGTACAAGACCGCCAGTCCGGCGCTGGAAGGATGTCCGCAGAAGCGCGGGGTTTGCACCCGCGTGTATACCCAGACGCCGAAGAAGCCGAACTCGGCGCTACGTAAAGTGGCGCGGGTGCGGTTGACCAACGGGATTGAGGTGACGACGTACATCCCGGGCGTTGGCCATAACCTGCAAGAGCACTCGATCGTGCTGATCCGCGGGGGCCGCGTGAAAGATCTGCCGGGCGTACGTTATCACGTAATTCGCGGCACGCTGGACGCGGTGGGCGTGGCCGGCCGTCAGCAGGGACGTTCGAAATACGGCGCCAAGCGCGCGAAGAAGGGTTGAAGCGTCGTACGTAGATGGTCGTTAGTCGTTAGTCGTTGGCCGAAAATTCAGGGCGAGCCCGAACTGCAAGCCCGTTGAAGCTCAGGCTAGAAGCTAAGAGCTAGGAGCTAAAAGCTAGGAGCTAAAAGCTTAAATGCCTCGTAAAGGACATACAGCAAAGCGAACCGTGCCAGCCGACGCCGTTTATGGCTCGAATCTGGTGACGAAGTTTATCAACTCGATGATGTGGCAGGGCAAGCGCTCGACCGCCGAGGGTATTTTTTATGAAGCCTTGACCAAGGTGCAGGAAAAAGGTGGCGACGAAGCTTTGAAGCTGTTCACGAAAGCCGTCGAGAACGCCAAGCCGCTGCTCGAAGTAAAGACGCGGCGCGTCGGTGGCGCCAACTATCAGGTGCCGGTGGAAGTGAATGCCGATCGGCGAACTTCGCTGGCCATCCGCTGGCTGCTGATTTATGCGCGCGGACGCGCGGAGCGCGGCATGGTCGACAAGTTGAGCAATGAATTACTGGACGCCGCCAACGGAAAAGGCGCGGCCATCAAGAAGAAAGAAGATGTACATCGCATGGCGGAAGCCAATAAGGCCTTCGCGCATTACCGGTGGTAAGGCGATTGAGAGATTGGGAAATCTAGTAATTGGGTAATGGGTAGGCAGCTGAGGATTTGGTCTTCAATTACCAGATTACCCAATTCCCCAATTACTAAATCAGAAACTGAAGTCGGAGCTCTAGAAAGAGTCGAGAGAGTCGTGCCTAGAACAGTCCCATTAGAACGCTGCAGGAACATCGGCATCATGGCCCACATCGATGCCGGAAAGACCACTACGACGGAGCGCATCCTTTTCTATACGGGAAAGACGCATCGCATCGGAGAGGTGCACGAAGGCACCGCGACCATGGACTGGATGGAGCAGGAGCAGGAGCGCGGCATTACGATTACGTCCGCGGCGACGACCTGCACCTGGCGCGATATTCGCATCAACATCATTGATACGCCCGGCCACGTGGACTTCACGGCGGAAGTCGAACGTTCGCTGCGCGTGCTCGACGGTGCAGTCGCGGTGTTTGACGCAGTGCATGGCGTGCAACCGCAGTCGGAGAAAGTCTGGCGGCAGGCTGATAAGTACGGTGTTCCGAGAATTTGCTTTATCAACAAGATTGACAAGATGGGCGCGGATTTTGAGCATGCCGTCGATACCATCCGCAAGCGACTCAGTGCCAAGCCCGTCGCGATTCAAATCCCCATCGGCCAGGAAGATAAATTCAAGGGCGTAATTGATCTGATCAATATGAAGGCGATCGTGTGGGTAGACGACACGATGGGAGCCGAATACGTCACCGAAGAGATTCCCGCCGAGCTGAAGAAAAAAGCCGAAGCATTTCACGCGCAGTTGGTCGAGAGCATTGCCGAGAATGACGACGAAATCCTGCACAAGTTTTTGGAAGGTGAGGAGATCAGCGCCGACTCGCTGCGTGCGTCGCTGCGCAAGTCGACAATTGCGCTGAAAGTGTTCCCGGTGGTGGTGGGAACGGCGTTCAAGAACAAGGGCATACAGCCGCTGCTGGATGCGGTGGTGGATTATTTGCCTTCGCCGCTCGATGTGCCAGAAACGCATGGGCTCAATCCCGAGACCGGGGAGCAGATTTTTCGCAAGGCTGACGATAAGGAGCCGTTTTCGGCGCTGGCTTTCAAGATCATGGCCGATCCGTTTGTCGGCCAGTTGACATTTATCCGCGTCTATTCCGGGCAGCTCAAAACCGGGGACTCCGTGTTAAACACGGGGCGGCGGCGGACTGAGCGCATTGGACGTTTGCTAAAGATGCATGCCAATAAGCGCGAAGAAATCAGTGAGATTCTGGCGGGCGATATTTGCGCGGCAGTCGGACTCAAGGGCGTGAGCACGGGCGATACGATTTGCAGCGAAGATCATCCCATCGCGCTCGAAAATATTACGTTTGCGGTTCCCGTGATTTCGGTTGCGGTCGAGCCCAAGACGAAAGCCGATCAGGAAAAAATGGGGATGGCGCTTGGCCGTCTCGCGCAGGAAGATCCTACGTTTAAAGTTCACACCGATCCTGACAGTGGGCAGACGATCATCAGCGGCATGGGCGAGTTGCATCTGGAAATCATCGTCGACCGCATGATGCGCGAGTACAAGGTTGAGGCCAATGTCGGCAAGCCGCAGGTGGCGTATCGCGAGACCATTCGCAAACACGCCGAGGCGGAAGGCAAGTACATTCGCCAGACCGGCGGACGCGGGCAATACGGACACGCCAAGATCAAACTGGATCCGCAACCGCCGGGCACGGGCTACGAATTCGTCAACGACATCGTCGGCGGTTCGGTGCCCAAGGAATTTATCAAGCCAATCGATCAGGGAATTCAGGAAGCGCTCGAAGGCGGGATCCTTGCGGGCTATCCCATGGTCGATGTGAAGGCGACACTGTACGACGGCAGCTATCACGACGTCGATTCAAACGAAATGGCGTTCAAGATTGCCGGTTCGATGGCATTCAAGGAAGCTGCGCGGAAAGCTTCGCCGGTCCTTCTCGAGCCAGTGATGGCGGTGGAAGTGGTTACGCCGGAGGACTATGCAGGCGTGATCATGGGCGACCTGAGTTCGCGCCGCGGGCGGATTGAAGGCATGGAGCATCGCGCTGGTTCGCAGGTGATCAAGGCAATCGTTCCGCTGGCGGAAATGTTTGGTTACGCGACCCACATGCGTTCGTCGACTCAGGGCCGCGCCGAGTACTCGATGCATTTCGCGCGCTATGAGGAGGCTCCGCGATCCGTTGCGGAGGAAATCATCGCGAAGGTACAGGGGACTACGAAGTAAGAGTAGCGCCGGCGTCTCGCCGGCATGCAGCGAATAGAACTTACGCGGACGGAATGTTCGCATGAACAGCCGGCGGGACGCCGGCGCTACAAAGGACGCATATGGCGAAAGAGAAATTTGATCGGAATAAGCCGCACTGCAACGTAGGAACGATTGGTCACATTGACCATGGCAAGACCACGTTGACGGCGGCCATCACCAAGGTGTTGCAGAAGCACAATCCGAAG
>JAUTWY010000257.1 GCA_030838305.1 Acidobacteriaceae bacterium | reverse complement strand
AAGCAAATGGTACGAATACGGATTCAAGGAAGGGCTTCCGCGGCTGTTGGACATGTTCGACCGCCGAAAGGTCAAAGTTACCTCACACATGGTAGGCGCAGCAGTCGATCTTCACCCGGCTCTAGCCAAAGAGATTGTCCAGCGCGGCCATGAAGCATCTGGCCACGGACAAACGTGGGCCGCTCAATATTCCATGACGCCCGAGCAGGAGCGCGAATCATACCAGCAAAGCGTCGCCAGCATTGAGCGTGCAACAGGCACGAAACCATTGGGGTTCAATGCCTTTTGGCTCCGCGGCACACCACACACGCTGGAGATTCTGCAGGAACTTGGCTTCCTCTATCACATTGACGACGTGAGCCGGGATGAACCGTTTCTAATCAACGTGAAGGGAAAGCCGTTCGCCGTCGTCCCGTACACGCTGCACATGAATGACATCGTCGACTACGAATCGCGCTACTTCAGCACTCAGGAATATGCCGGCGATTTGAAAGCAGAGTTCGACATGCTGTACGCCGAATCATCAAGACGCCGTCGCATGATGTCGGTGAGTGCTCATGACCGCATCGCGGGCCGCCCATCACGCACCAAAGTCCTTGAAGAATTTATCGCCTATGCACAGAACAATCCCGGAGTTGTCTTTATGCGAAAAGATGAGATTGCGCATTTTGCACTCAGCAGCCCGGGAACCATTCGCGAAGGGATTTGACGAAGAAGAAAGAGCCGGTCAATGCAAAGGCTGGGTAGCGATCCGATCGGTGACTACTTATCACCGGAGGCCAAGAAGGAGGAACGTCATCATGCACTCTCTCGATAAGCAACGCATTCTCGTGATCGGCGGTACTTCCGGGATTGGTCTTGCGACCGCAGCAGCGGCCGTGGACGCAGGAGCCGCCGTGACGATCGCCTCTCGTAACCAGATGAAATTCGACGCTGTGGCTGCGAAGCTCGGCGGCGCGGTGCAAACAAAAGTGCTGGACACCGGTGACAACGATCTCCTTGAGCGCTTCTTCCAGAAAGAGCACGCCTGGGATCATGTTCTAGTTTCCGCTGCGCAAACGAAAACCGGACCGGTGCGTGGGATGAGCCTTGCCGATGCTGCGGCCGCTATGGAAAGCAAGTTCTGGGGAGCTTATCGGGTCGCGCGTGCGGCGCGTATCAAGGATGGCGGTTCGTTAACTCTTATCTCAGGATTCCTGAGTGAGCGTCCATCGGCGACAGCGGTTCTCCAGGGAGCCATCAATGCCGCCTTGGAAGGTCTTGCGCGCGGGCTGGCTCTGGAACTGGCACCCGTCCGCGTCAACGCTGTTTCGCCGGGGATGATCGAGACTCCGATCTGGGACGACTTGCCTCGAGAGAAACGTAGAGAAATGTTTGAAAGCACGGCTGCAAAGTTGCCAGTGCGCAAGATAGGTCAACCAGACGACATCGCTAAGGCAGTTCTCTTCTTGATGACAACAACTTACGCGACCGGGTCCACGGTTCGCGTGGACGGAGGCGGGGTCATAGCGTAGGGAGTCGTCGGCGTATGCGTGGCAACTGCTTCAAAGGAGTGGAAAAGGGAAGTGTCTACCCGGTGCGTTGTTCTCGTCGCCGACGCTCATACGCGAATCGAATCCAGAACGAAATTCACTGTTTTCCGCAAATTCTTCCGGTACGAGGAGGGGGTATGAAGCCGATCAAGCAGCGAGTTCTGCGCAAAGCTAACGATGATGTGCGCTACGTCTGCAGAGCGGACCGAGGACCGGCGCGGTTTGAACTCGCCGTCTCGAATGCCCTGTTCGAGGAGCCGATTCAGGAGTTTCTCGCCATGACGCAAGCATTCCTCGACGACGACGCGCCCGAGCTTGAGATTTGCTTGAAAAAGCTCGTGTCCGCTGGGTGTGCCGTGAACGATGTCGGAAGTCGCGCCGTATTGCGCCATGACAGTTGCGAGAATTCGTTCTTCGGCAGATCCTTTCTTCGCAGCGGCGGTTTCGGCCAGGATCCAAGATTGCGAGTTAAATCGTTCCAGCCCAGCCACAAAAAGGTCCTGCTTCCTCTTCCAATACAAGTAGACCGTGGCGCGCGCCAATCCGGCTTCTTCGGCGACATCGTTGATCGAGGTGCGGCGGTAACCGAACTTGCTAAACCTCTGTATGGCCGCAACGAGAATCTTCTCTGTCGTGTCTTCGGATTTTTTCCTTCCAGGCGCTTTCACGCACCAATCATGCCACGCGATACTCATCTGAGTGAAATCAGGGCTCCCCACAGGCCTTCATGGCTTGAAAAGCCGTCTGGGCTAGCTAGACGAAATAGACTATATATGCCATATCGTCTACCATTATGAAACACCTCGTAAGGCATTTGTCGTGCCCGAGGCGAGAGGACCAATGATCGGAAGGAATTCGATACGCAATTGCCTCTTGGTGGCCATCACGTCATTGATGTTGGCGATGGCGGCGCCAGGGCAAGAGCGAACCGAGAACGTCCTAACCTTGGATCAAGCGATCGAGTTGGCGCGATCGCACAACCGCGAGTTGAAACAGGCCGGAGTCGAAATCCATAAGCAGCAAGAAGCTTTTAGCGAAGCCAGGACGCAGCTCTATCCACGCTTTGATACATACTTTCTCGGATCGGAACTTCTCACTCCGCTGGACTTCACAATTAAATCTGGTACGCTCGGAACGTTTCCGGCAACAGGTCCGATTCCAGCGAAAGACTCCGTAATTCACACTCCAGCTCGTCCAGTTGCAATTGCCTCCGTCACCGTAACCCAGCCTCTTACCCAATTGCTTCGAATCGACCTCTCCATCAGACAGCAAAGACTAGCCACGGAGATCAGTCAGCAGTCTTATCTGGAACATGAGCAAGTGCTTGTGAACGAGGTTCGGCATGCCTACTACGCCATCTTGCAATCCCAGAGCGAGGTCGAATCGCAGCGCACTTTGCTTGCCTACCTTGAAGAGTTACAGCAGCTCACCGCTCGACGGCTACAACAAGAGGCTGTGCTGAAAGCCGACAGCCTCCGTATTACTGCTCAACGCACAAAAGCTCTTTATCAACTTACCGTCACCGAAGATGCGCTCGCGGACCGGAAGGAGGCGCTGAACCGTTTGCTCGGCCGCGACCTCCTGGAGGAGTTCGCCGTCGAAATGGTTCCCGCTTCTCTCCCCGAGGAATCGGGCTTGCAACAAGCAAGAAAAGTCGCAGTCGAGATGCGGCCCGAGATTAAGGCCGAAACGATCAAGAAGGAAAGAGCCGCGTTAGACACGAAAATCGAAAGGACCCGGTACATTCCGGACGTTTCGATTCAGGCGAACTACGCCACAACTCCGAATATCTCCTTCCTCCCGCAGAACGTCGGTGCGGTCGGCGTGCTGTTGACTTGGCAACCCTGGGATTGGGGGCAGAAGCGTCACAACATTGCCCAGAAGGTTGACGCCGAAAAACAGGCGCTACTTTCCATCGATAACGTAAGAGAGCAAGTCCTGCAGGAAGTGGACTCCACATTTC
>JAUTWY010000224.1 GCA_030838305.1 Acidobacteriaceae bacterium | reverse complement strand
GGCGCTGGTGGTGATCGATTTGCAGAAAGGCGTTGTGGGACGGACGATTGTGCCGCACGCTGTGTCGGAGATTTTGGAGCGCTCCGACCGGCTCGCGAAGGCGATGCGCGAGAAGGGCGGCACGGTGGTGTATGTGCGGGTGGACTTCAACGACTTCCTTCGGCTGCCGGTCGATCAGCCGCCGGCGCTTCCCGATGGGCCGCTGCCCGCGGAGCTTTCGGAGATTGTGCCGGAGGCAGGGATGCTCCCTGGCGATACGTTGGTAACGAAGCGGCACCACGGTGCGTTTGCACGCACGGAGTTGGAGAGCCTGCTGAAGGAGCGTGGCGTGGAGACCGTTGTGATCTGCGGCGTTTCAACCAGTATTGGTGTGGAGTCGACGGCGCGCCAGGGGACGGGGCTGGGCTTCGCATTTGTGATGGTGGAAGATGCCTGCGGTGCGATGGCGCTCGAGGAGCATGAGTACGCGGTAAAGACAATTTTTCCGCGGCTGGCAAAGGTGCGCTCAACGGATGAGGTAATCGCAGCACTTGCTTAAGACCGAGCCCATGACGAAGGGCACAGCGGAAACGCTGCCGGCGGGCATCTGGAAGATTGTGACAGTAGCGATCCTCGGATCGTTTCTGTCACAACTGGACGCGACGGTGGTGAATGTGTCGCTGCCGACGCTGGCGGTGGAGCTGCACAGCACGCTTTCGACAATCCAGTGGGTGACAAGCGGATACATGCTGGCGCTGGCGCTGATGCTGCCGATGAATGGCTGGCTGGTGGACCGGGTCGGCGCCAGGAGGTTGTACCTGTGGTGCTTTGCGACGTTTACGATGTCCTCGGCGCTGTGCGGGGCGACGTGGTCGGCGGAGTCGCTGGTCGGGTGTCGTGTGCTGCAGGGTATGAGCGGCGGTCTGCTGGTGCCGATGACGCAGATGATGATTGCGCGCGCGGCGGGCAAGCACATGGCGCGTGTGTTGGGCTATGCGGCACTGCCGATACTGCTAGGTCCGATTTTGGGACCGGTGCTAGCCGGGACGATTCTGCAATTTGCGTCGTGGCGTTGGCTATTCCTGGTGAACGTGCCGGTGTGCCTAGCGGGGATCGTGATGGCGGCGTTGTTTCTGCCAGATGATAGCGGCGAGCGCAGGGTGCGTGCTTTCGATTGCGTGGGGTTTGCGCTGCTGTCGCCCGGGCTTGTGCTGTTTCTGCCGGAAGAATCTTCCAACCCGGTCCATATTTGAGTGCCAATTGCGAAGTGCTCCATCGATCAATGCATTTTCGGTTGCCATATTCTAGATAGCCTTTCTTCGTGAGGGGTGTCGTGAACCATCAGTTGTTGAGTGGAGCGCGTTGCCAAACGAGAAACATCATCACCTTTTGACCACCAGACTGAACTGGACCTTCGGTACTGAGTCGCAACGTGTTTCTCTCCAGGTGAGCAAACCGAGGTTGTTTGTTTCCGGCCCAGGCCGGGAACAGCGATACCTCCATCGGGTGCAATAGCCTCTCCTCCAGTGCTCGATGTTAGAGAGGGGGATTCGTGGTTTGGCAATTGGTGTCCGCTCAGCAGACAGGCTCCACCTCCCGAGCAATGTCTACATTGCGTATCCACCTCGGCCTGTCTTGCGATCCTCGGCTCAAGCCGGGGCGTCATTTTCCATTCCTTCTTTAGCCAGCCATCTCTCCATCTAATTTCTTTTGCACCTCCCGCAGTATCTCTCGTGAGAACGCCTCGTCATCGACCGCCCTGGCAAGCGAAATCGCTCCTACTAGGGTTGCTAGTGTCGCCATCGCCTCTCTGCGTTCGCCTCCCATCGCTGAGATAATCTCCTTAAGATTTGCAGCGAACTTACCCTTCACTTCAGGCTCGTTCCGTATTTCGCCCGACAATGCAGCCATCGGGCACCCAGTTCCAGGCGTGTCCCTGTGCCTTGCGGTTAGATACCGATCCAGATAGGCCCGTCTTCCCTCCAGCGTTGGGAAACTTTTCTTCACGCCACGGAGTACCCCTTGCATGGCATATTCCACTGCCGCCGCCATAAGAGCCTGCTTGGATTCAAAGTGGCTGTAGAACGGGCCGTGGGTCAGCCCCGCTTTTTTCATCACCTCGGCGACGGTCACATCTTCAAAACCGCGTTCGCGAAAGAGACGCGAGGCCTCTTGCACGATGCGGTCGTGCTTCTCGGCCGTTTCGGTTGCTGGATAGCGCATAAAGGCCCTTTCCGCAAAAAAAAGAGAATCCCTCTTGCATGATCATCATCATACATGACGAGCGTCATACCTGCAAAAGACGTCGTTGAACAGGCTCTGAGCAAAACGAATCTCGCGGAGCTGGTACGCGGCGTCGGCTAGAAAACTGTAACCGACACGAACATCCTTAATCCAAAGGAGCGAAGACAATGGATAGGCTAGCGGACAAGAATATTCTTATCACCGGCGGCAACAGCGGCATCGGCCTGGCCGCAGCGCAGGAATTCGACCGAGAGGGCGCGCGCGTCGCCATCTGCGGCTTGAATGAGCGGTCGCTGCAGGCAGCGAAGGAGACGCTTGGAGCCGGATGTCTCGCCGTTCGCGCGGACGTGAGCAATCTCCGCGACCTCGACACGATGTTCGCCACGATCGAGCGGGAGTTCGGGCATCTGGACGCCGTCTTCGTAAATGCGGGTTACAGCGAGTTCCTGTTGTTCGAAGACGTGACGGAGCAAAGCTTCGACAAGGTGATAGCCGTCAATTTCAAAGGGGCTTACTTCACGATTCAAAAGGCCTTGCCGTTACTCAGGGAAGGCTCGTCTGTAATCATCAATGCGTCGGTTGGCGCGCGCAAGGGGTGGCCGACAACCTCGACCGTCTCGACCTGCAAGGCAGCAGTCGTCCATCTCGCTCACATTCTCAGCGCCGAACTCGTGGAACGCGGTATTCGCGTGAATACCCTAAGCCCGGGCCCGACGGACACGGCAATGTTCGGTCGCTTCCCAGGCGAAGAGCAGGGCGAGGCGGTTAAGGGCGTCCTCCGAGCCAACAATCCAAGCAAGCGGATGGCCGATCCGTTGGAAATCGCAAAGCTGGCAGTTTACCTCGCGTCGGACGATTCTGCGTACGTCGTTGGGGCAGACTTCTTGATCGACGGCGGGGTCACGGCCATTTCGGGCGTGGGCGCCTGAGTCTAGTTGTAGAGAGTGGAGACTTCAACAACACGAAACGAAACTTAAAAATGAAAACGAAATCACAAGTATCCAAGAACGTGACCACGAACAACCCGGACGAGAAGAGACAGGGGATGAAGGTACGCACGGTTGTCACCGGCCATGACGCCAAGGGCCGGGCTGTTTTTGTGCGGGACGAGCAAGTCGATGGGACGCCCATCCCTGGCTTAGGAGAGCTCGCCTTCCTCTGGAATGCCGATGAGCCCGCAACCTACCCGAACGTGGGGAACAATCCGGCGGCGTCCGGTATATTCCCACCAGTAGGTGGCATCCGCTACATCATAGGGACGTACTTGCCCGGCGCGATTGTACCAGAACCCACTCCCGAGATGCACCTCGAGGGTGGCGACGAACCCGGCGGAGCTAACGACGGCTTTCACAGGACCG
>JAUTWY010000195.1 GCA_030838305.1 Acidobacteriaceae bacterium | reverse complement strand
AAGTTGACTTTGCGGGAGGGCCTCCCGGTCAACCGCAAGACCAGTGAGCTGCTGACTCAGGCGGAAACGCGGCTTCTGTAATCCTGCGAGGACACGACCTCAGCGACTAAAGGCGGGTCTGATTGAGATCTGATCGGCACGCCCTTCCCGGACCGCTCCACGCTTTTACTGGACATTCACCTAGGCCACGTCAACCCCGGTCGGAGCCGTAGGTTCACCGGTTCCACCTTCCAAGATTTCTGTCGTCAGCTTGTTGCGGTACTTGAAGTAGTAGGCAACGGTGTTCTTGGCATAGTGCCATAGAGTGAAGACGTCAGTCTGATACCAGCAGCATTCCGCCATTCGCGGTGAGAATCCACACAAGAAGCGAAAACGCGTGTGTAACGAGGCGGGCGATACCAGCGCAGCCGCAGTCATTCGATGGTTTCCTTCGATGATGGTGAGCGGCGTGCTGGAATCGATTGTGATGAGGATGACGGAGCTATAGACGAGGTTCTGCGCCATCTCAATGCTAAGCGAGCGCAGTTTCATGATGAATGGATCGCGGGAGTGAGAGAGTATCCGGGAACGAATCCTTTCCGCGGTATCAAGGAGCAGGAAGGACGGAGTTCCATAGCGCAACCACTGGTTGCGAGGAAAGACGCGCATTCGCAAGATCTCGTCAGGAGTCAATTCAACTTCCCACCACTCGGTGTCCAACGGAAGTTCGCGCCATAGCCTCCCCCTACGACGGTATAAAAGCGCCCGACGCAGGGAGTTGTCGCGCTCGTTGGTGAAATCGGGATTGCTCACCAGATCGGCAAATGGTTCGCGAAAGCGGCTGAACTCGGGTTGGTAAAACTCGCTTCTTAGGAATTCCGCGATGGCTTCGTTCTCTTCAACTTTCCTGATCTTCTTCAACTCATAATGAAGCGGCAAATCCGGATGAGAATGCCTTGGAAACGCCGCTGCCCGCAGGAAAGGCACTGAGACCAGGAGCAGGAGGGTCATCATCAGGACAAGCTGTACGATAATCACCTCTCGTAGAGTGCCGTGAAACGTGTAAATTCCGGCAACGATCGCACCGCTGAAACCGAGTTGGAGCCAGCTGACGTTCCCAATCTTTCGCGAAATCTCGTAGGTCATGAGGACCACAGCGAGAGAATAAATCGCAGTAGTTAAGGCGTACAACACAAGTAGCGATGAATAGAAACGGTGAGCCTCGACCGGAAAGCCGCGGCCTAACAGGGCTTGCCAAAGTTCCGGCGGCGCAAGCCAGGCGCCGAGAGTGAATACCGTGGCGATGGTTACGACCAGCAACAGCGCAGTGCTGAGCACAGCCCGGCCACCCCTGTCTTCAGAACGAACGCCGGCAGAAAACGGGAACATACTGCTCACGACCGACCAGGAGAGCATGTACACCACGCGTCCGGCGAGGGCAACGGCGGCGTAAACACCGGCTGCGGTCGCATCGAAAAAGTGCTTGACCAGGATGATGTCCAAGTTATTGATTACAACCTGGCCGATGAAAAATGTGGCGGCTTGAATGCCTTCCCCCAAGCCGGCGCGCAATGTAGCGCGGGGAACTGAAGTGATGTCGTGTTGGCGCGGGATAGCGACGAAATATGCCACGATCACCGAAGCAGTCATCGCGGCAACCACTCCTATCACTCCGTAACCGGCAGACATCAGCACCACGGCGCCCACCAGCTTCACAATTACTTCCAGAACAAAATTAATCGCCAGTGGACGGAAGTCGTAGGTTCCCTGCATGAGTCCGCGCCGGACTCCGAGCGGAACGTAGAAAACGGTGGCGGCAGCCAGCAAGAAAATGAAGCTTTGCGAGGGCAGATTTAAATAGCGGGTAATGACGGAACTGCCCGCAGCCAGGGCAAGCCCGATGCCGATACCACAAAGCCATGCGCGGCGGTGCAGCAACTGGTAGATGGCGACTCGCTCGACGGCAGATTCGCTTCGCGCAACGAACTTGGAGCACAACAACTGGAAGGAGAGAGTCACCGATGAGAGCAACATGAGCAGCGTGTACACCACGCTGGCGTGCCCAAACTGGTCGGCGCCCAAGACGTGCGCGACGGCGAAGTTGTAAATCAGGTTCACGCCGCCCACGAACATCGAACTGAGCAGCATGATGGCACTGCCACTCAGAAGGCGAAGGCGGAGTTTGTGGATGGAATGCGCCTTGGCGCCGCCCGGCCCCTCCTCCAGAAGGGGCTCAGCGGTGGTTACTACTGGTGACTCATCGGCCATGAATCGGAACTCCGCGAATGAAAAGAGCGACCCCTGCGCTTACCATTAGAAAATATTGAAGCGGATGACCGGCAGGAACGTGTTCCGGTTTTTCCCGGTGAAGTCGTAGAAAGTCTGCTGCTGGATGCCCAGCGATATGCGCATGGGATAAGTAACTGGAATTTCCCCCTGGCCGTCATTCAGAGGGCGTTGCAGGCCTCTTGTATAGGAAACCATCGCTTCATTGGTCACGTTATCGTAGGCGTGGAAGCCTTCGCCGCGAGACCAGGTTCCTGCCGCGTGCACCGCCCAATGCGAGGCCAGGGGCCTGTAATCCAATCGGAACCCAGGACGCATTGCCTGGGCAGTAGCAAAAGCAAGGTCCTGCACGCGCCAGGCGCGCAGATACTCGGCCAAAATAGCCGCTGTCCAAGCCGATCCAAACCTGCGCTGGAT
>JAUTWY010000188.1 GCA_030838305.1 Acidobacteriaceae bacterium | reverse complement strand
ATGAAGTCGGGGTACCGATCGTGCGGATTGGCTGCCACGAGTTCAAGTGCATTGGGGATAAGCCGCCGCAAGATCACCCACACGTCTACCTCAATATGGGCGATGCCAGTGAGATCATCTGCCCCTATTGCTCTACGCTATTCCGTTTCGATCCGAGCTTGGGTGCACACGAAGCTGATCCGGCAGATTGTGCTTACGGTGACATGGACTGAGTTGAAAAGTAGCAACCAGCGCCAGGCGCCATCGTCCTGTAGTCTCGGGGCGGTTCACGATGGCCACGAATCGTCACGACGGCCGAACCAACGATAGCGGTTGCGCGCGACGGCTTGTCACCGTCGGGCGACACTTCGCGGTGTTTCCCCGCGGTTCAACGCGGAGGCGTGCGTTGCAGCATGCAGCACGAGCTCAAGCGGCTCGGCACGACGCCTTCGCAGTCGATGGTCGTGGTCGGTGTTGGCCGCCCAACTTGTATGCCGCCCACCGCCCAACGCCGCCGGTCGCTCAGGCGAAGACGAGACGGATTGCGATCGTCTTTAGGCAACGATCAGACCGGGTTCTCGTTTCTTCGCTTCTACGGCCACACGCGTTTCCGCCGGGAGCTGGAGCACGGTTGCCTCTTGGCCTTCATATAGGCGTGTGAGGAGCACAACCTTTCCATCGGGGAACTCCAGCGCATCGCGGTGGATTCTCTCCTGTCCTTTGTTGATCCGCCGGAAGATCGCGGTCTTATGAGGCGTTTTGACCCGTGCCCCTCTGATGAGGGACCGGATCGTCCAGTCTGCGTGCCTCACTTCACTAGCGAACGCCAGTTCCGTGCCAGGAAGAACACAGACGGCCGTGCTGGCATCAGTCACCGGAGCGAAGCCGCGGGTGCCGGTGCCAAAGTCCTTCGTCATCAACTTGTCGCCGATTTTCGCTGGGCGCGAGCGCACACTGTGTAAGCTGTAGTCACACATGGCAAGAACTCCTTTGCATGTGTCAGCCCACCCAACATATTAATATAAGCCAGTGACTGAGCGTTGTATTGCAGTTTTTGCACGCCGAAACACATGCTGATTGCAGCGGACGCGCGTGACGTCGTTCTGTCATGCGAGATGAAAGCTATGCTCGGCCAAGCGCAAGGCCGTGACGAGCGTGCTATGTCAGTCCAACGACGCGCGGTAGTTCTACCGATGCAGGCGGCTCCTTGCTTCAGCCTTCCTTGCAAGCTCAAGCCAATGCCGCGCCAAGTTCTTGTACAGGGCTTTTACATCCGGCAAGCGCGCTTGCTCTGCGTACCCCTCGCATTCGGCAGCTTGGTCGTGGCAGTAGCTTGCACCCGACAAGTGACCAGGCTGAAGCGTTACGTGTCCAATTGTCATAGGCTCTCCTTCGCCCGAATGAGGTCGATGCGAGAACGGAGAGGACGCTCAAGAGGGTCCTGCGATGAAGTGAACAGGAGGGACCGGTCGCTTTGCGAGGGCGGCTCGGTCCCTCCAACTATATTTCCCGTCACTATGAAAGTCGATCCCTATCCGGGCAGCCAGCACGCAGGTCGGCAGTTGGACTCGATGGAACGCGCAACCGATCGCTTGCGTCGGATCATTACGACCGCACTGGCGGCAGTCGTGTGGAAGCAACACGGCGCTGCGCACGTTCCACGCACTTTCGATACGGGAAGATGATTAGGCCGTAGTCGTCCCTCATGCTAAAAAGTGCTTCATCGGCCTGACGAGGCATCGCCTCACATGCTGAATGTCTTTCACGTCTAAGTTGTTGTCGATGATCCGGTAGTCTGCAAGTCGCTGCAGCGCCTACTGGAGGTGGGGAATTTTCGCTGCCATTGCTTCCCATCTGTAACGAAGCTTACAGAGCAGATGTCCGAGCTTATGGATGGATGCATCCTCTTGGATGACGCCACCTCTGCTTTGGATGGCCTGGAGTTGTTAGTGCAAACACGTCAAGCGAAGGGCAGCTTTCCGCTGGTGCTAATGACTACACAAGCAGGTGCGGATTTCTCAGCCAACGCGATAAAAGCCGGCATTGCCACTCTCATTGAGAGGCCATTCAGCGATGACGCGCTCTTTGCCGCTAATCCATTCCGTCCTGTTAGGGAAAAGCGCGATGGCCGTGCTCGCCGTCATTCAAAGCGAGGCCAGTGCGACCGGGGAATGCACTCCATCGGTGGCCCAGATCGCCAAGCGCGCCAATGTCGGCAGGGCCAAAGTGCGTGCCGCCATCAGGCTCGCCGAGAGCATCGGGGCTATTGCGACAGAGGACGTGCCGAACAGAACGCGTGTAATTGTTAATCGCAGCAACAAGCCGCGCTGTTGAACTCGAGCGCCGTGCGGAGGCTACTCAAGTTGCGCGACCGCAATCATGGGAATGCTTACGCACTGAACCGTCAGAGGCGCTCGCCTCGCCCCTCACTTGATCCTGCAGCCGGTCGCCTTGTTCTTGCTGCCGGCCCTGCGCAATAGCATCTTGCTTGTCGCCAACAACTCATTGCAACTCACGAACGAGATCGCGGTCTCATCCGGTTCCGCCAGCATAGTAAATGAGTAGGAACGGCGGTCTCGACACATCGCCTCCCACTCGTCCACGCCCAAGACGGTGCCTCTAAACAGGGTTCGGACGACCTGATCGCACTTCCGGCGGCCGTCCTGCAGCATGAGCGTGAAGGCTGCGTTTCGTTCATCGTCTTCGAGTTCCAACAATTGCTGGCTTACCGCCGTTTGGGCCGAAGCCTGTGCCGTTCCAAGAGCACACAGCAGCATCGTGCATAGCAGACGCGTCATGGGCGCTTCTCCGGCAAGGACCTAGCGCTATGCTTAAAGGATGTGTGGTCCAGCGTGGCTATCAACAAGAGCAGAAGATGCTTAAACGTTTCTTGGTTTCCTTTTTCGTGACCATACAGTCAACGTTCGATCCGGCTGGACGCGCTTGATCATCTTGCGCACTTTCGAGCACCATGAGCCAACGTTGGTGAAGGAGCGGTGAGCGCGATGCGATGCTTGGTCTGCAATTCTGAAATGGTTACTGATGGAGGCGGTCCAAGCCGACCCCACCACGCTACCCGGCTTTGAACACCGCACCTTCTTATGCCCGGCTTGCCACGACGTTGAGCGGCGACTCGCGTATGCCGGTGCTCCGCAGCGGCCGCAGTGGTGGCGAGGAACGACCATCGCCTGCAAAGGCCATCGACTTGGTTTCGGAACTCAATCGTATCTGGGACGATCCGCGCCCAGCAGACAAGCCGCTTGAACCGCCTGCGACACCGAAGGTGGAATAAGCGCTGAGCGCGGGCTCCCAGGCACATCTCGGCACAACTGAGGGCCACCGTGAGAACTTGAATCAGGCCAATAAGCTGTCACGCACCTACGCGGTGCTGCTCGACGCGCTCAATCGCCACCGCGGCAAGGCCAGCAAAAGGTCACAGTTGAGCACGTCCACGTTCATGCTGGCGGGCAGGCGGTGGTCGGCGTGGTCGGGCCCTTGGGGGGCGGGGGTCAATCGGAATTAAAGGATCAACCCCATGGAAAGCAAATTACCCATGCACCTCAGCTTGCGATGCGGAGCGAAGACAAGGAGCGGGAGCCAGTGCCGATCGCCCGCGATGCCAAACGGCCGATGCCGGATGCACGGGGACCATCACCGGGCGCTCCGAGGGGGAATAAGAACGCCTACAAGCACGGGCTCTATTCGGCGAAGGCCATTGCTCGCCGGAGATCAATCTCGATGCTGATCCGGTCGGCGCGGCCGCAGTGCTCGTAACCGGAGCCGTCTGCCAAGCGGTGATGAAGCTGTGCCGCGCATTCAGGCTTCGTGGGGAAGTGCGATAAGCGTCGTACTCACCATAGGGGCAAGGTCGGCTGAACGACCCGCGGGCTGTGCGCCTCCATGAAGGCCAGCGTCCCTTCCGTGAGTTCGTAATCTTCACGTTCGGCAATCTCGTGAACCTTGCGTGCCATCGCCTCTGAAACGTCCCGCGACCTGCCTTCATCCACGTTGAGTGCTATGACCCGCAGAGGCCACCCACACCGGCCGTGCAGCAGGTTCTGGACGACCGTTGTGGCGTCTGCTTCGGCTGGATCGGTCTCGATGTACGCAAGTCCGGCCCGGCCGAACCAGCAAAGGACGAGATGAATATCCGCGTCAAGGGATGGGACGAGGGACGCATTGGCCATGGTGCACGCTCACCGGATTACAGGCACAAAGTTCGGTTCCCGCCTCAAAAAGGGTCAGGGAAGAACTGAATGCGTGATTGGTGGCTCGGCATAGGTGACCTACGACTATTGGGGATGCGCGAAACTAGTCACCGAGCCGAGCCATATCGATTCTCTCACCGCTCGATCCCGCCCGCGAGTCCTCGTCACCAGCAGGCTGAACAGGAAGTTAATGGGCGCGGTCCATTCCCACACCGTCGCGCCTTGAGGGGCATCACTCACCGTTGTTGGACGGCGTTAACCGCGTATTGACCATTGACTGATGCAATGTGGAGAAGAACCAGCGGAACGAACATGATCTGGCTTTATGCAGTCACCTCCCCGAGCGGCAACCGCTTGGCGTTGCTCATCTCCGCATTGCGCGTGATCGGCATCTTAGGCTTTGCGCTTCTTGCAGGGTTCTTCATCATCCAGGATGCATACCTCGAAACGACCCTTTCGATCCTAACGGCCCTGGCCTGGATCGCGGCAACAACGGAAGCAATGGATTTGGTGCTGGA
>JAUTWY010000419.1 GCA_030838305.1 Acidobacteriaceae bacterium | reverse complement strand
TCGCACAAATGAAGGAAATTCATCAACGACTGTGTTCTCAGCTCCCATTCCCGCTATTCCTGCAGGGAGACGCTCCCAAAAATGCACTCTTGGAGGAATTCCGACGGACTTCGAATGCGGTCTTGTTTGCCACCTCGTCGTTCTGGCAGGGTGTGGATGTGCAAGGCGAGCAGTTGAGTTGCGTCATCATCGATCGTCTGCCGTTCGCGGTGCCCAGCGACCCGGTTGTGGCCGCGCGTGTGAAGGCAATCGACGCCGATGGCGGCAACGCGTTTTTTCAGTATCAAGTGCCGGCGGCGGTGATCACGCTGAAACAAGGATTCGGACGCCTTATCCGATCGCTGCACGACCGCGGCTTGCTGGTGTTGCTCGACAACCGCATCCTGAAGAAGCAATATGGCAGAGTGTTTCTTGAGAGCTTGCCGAATTACAAGAAGACTACGGACATGCGGGTGGTCGAGGAGTTCTTCGGCGCGAGTTCTGAGCTATAAAATCCGACCATCCGGAACCTGCCCTGGGGCACAACACGCCACGCATCATCGAACGCGTGGTGCAACATTTACGAAAAAGAAGATTCCCAGAATCGTAAAGATCGCGAGACAGTCACGCTGAGTGCGTCGACAAGCGCCTGCTTACTCTGATCTCCATCGACTCGCCGGTGCAACTTCGCGTCCGTGGCCAACAGGAATATCCACAAGAGACTCGTGACGATCAAAACGCATTCGCGAGAACTGGGACGCTGCTCCCCCTGGGGCAGACTCGTCCCTCTACTCCAAACCGCCAATGTAAAGAAATGCTCCAATGATTCCGAACCAACAAATCCACCAGAATGACAGGAGCGAATTTATCCTTCTTCTCCCAGGAGAGGGTTCCGAGATTTCACATGTACTCCCGCTCGGCCCGCCGAATCTCCCGATACCGTTGAAACACCTTCTTCTGACTCTCCAGCCCCAGGGCGGAGCGGATCGAGCTTCCCCGAAACGTATGCCGCAGCATCTTCCAGCCCCGGAACAGCACGAACCCCGGATCATGCCGTAGAGCCGCGGGTATGTGGTGAACCTTCATCCAGCGTTCGGCTTTCCAGCGCAGGAATTCCACTTCCTCCGCCGGTAAGTGTTCGGTGCGGACCACGGCAGTGGTGCCGTCATATTCATCGAGCCGCTCATTCATGATCAACCCTTGATCGCGAAAATCTTTTGTCATGGGCGTGCGCGGGTATGGCGTTGGATGCTGGATGTAGGGCCAATCCACATAGCGGCGGGCGAACTCAAGGTTGGCTTCGATGGACTCTCGCGTATCGCCCGGACTGCCAACGATTAATCCGCCGACCACCAACATCTGGTTGCGGTGCAAGTAATCGATGGCTTTGAGCGTGGCGTTGCCGGTGTCGTGGCCGTCGGTGCGCTCGGTGTTCTTAGCGGAAGCCTTCAGAAATTCCAGATCGTTTTCCAGGATGTTTTCGATGCCCAGAAAAACGTAGCGGAACCCTGCCCGCCGCATCAGAGGCGCAAGAGTTTCGCCGTGGTTCGCAATGGCGGAAGTCATGCCCTGCACAAAGTAGTCAATCGTGTGCAGCCCGGCCGCAATAATGGCCTCACATAGAGCCTCGAAACGTTTAACGTTCAATGTAATGTTGTCGTCCACCAGGAAAATGGTGCGGGCGCCATGGTCGCGGGCATCGCAAATATCGGCCAACACTCGGTCAAAAGAGTACGTGTGAAAATTGCGTCCGCGCATCTCAATGATGGAACAGAAACTGCAGTCGTAAGTGCAGCCCCGTGAGGTCTCGATCACATCCACTTGCCGGCCCAGCAGCGTGTATCCTTTCAGCACGCGGGCATCACGGTTCGGCGGGCGGATTTCGCTGTCTTCCAGCCGATGCGGCGGCCGGGGGGGATTGTGCACCCAGCCCTCGCCGCTGAGGTAGGAGAGTCCGCAAATCCGCTCGAAGCCGGCCCTCGCCTCAATCGCGCGCAACAATTCGCGGAAAGTCACTTCTCCCTCGCTGCGCACCAGATAATCGACACCCATATTCTCGTACCCTTCCGGAGCCAAGCTGGGATCGTAGCCGCCTACGACAATTTTCGTTCCCGGCCGCAGCCCGCGGACCAGTTCGATGATGCGCGCGGCCGTACGACGCTGAAACGTCATGACGGATAGTCCGACCACCTCCGGATCCAGCTCGCGGACAAGCCGAGTGACAGTTTCGCGAACCCGACGATGGACCAGGATCAAGTCGGCTACCGCCACACGATGCTGCGGGTCAACGTTTCCCGCCAGCGACGTGAGCGCACCATTGGGCATGCGGATCCCGACCGGGGGCATGTGTTCGAAAGAATCCGGCATGGAAAGCAACAGGACGTTCATGGACCAGTCCTTACTGCCTCGCTGTGATCCCACAGGCGCGGGTTACTCCAGGAGGCGATGCGAATGGCCGTAATTGTAGCGCAGCTGGCGGCCGAAATGCCGGACATAGGGGCAATCTACTTTCGGGTTTGTGATACAGTCTGTGCCGCAATGCTCCTTGGACTCGTACTCGCATGCCTGTGGGTAATCTTTAGGCGCAGCGCTTTTCCGTGGCGCACCGCATGGCGCATGTTCATGGTGTTCCTTGTTGTGCTTTTCTTCGCCTCTATGTTGATACCGATATTCCCGCGATTCTACGAACCAGCCCAATTATTTGCCGGGCTGTCTTCGCTCACGGGCGCCATCCTCACTGGCTTTCACCAAGCTCGGGCTTTCCCGCGCACTCAGCCTCGATTGCCAGACTCCGGCGGCTTCACAAGAACGGACTAGCGCAGATCGACACCAGGACGCTCTGAGTGTGCTTTCCGCTTTCGTCCGATTTGAACCCTGCTACTTGTGTTCTTCCGCAGCTCCCGGACTACGCAGCACTCCCAGCACAATTCCCGAAGCCTGCCCCTCCGCGTGGTAAACGCGCTCAGTGGCTTTCACAAAGTCTGAAAGTTTGGCATCAGGAATGTTGACGAAGGTTTGCGGGTTGCGGTCGGTGAGCGGGAACCAGGAGCTCTGCACCTGCACCATAATCCGGTGACCGCGCCGGAAGGTATGGTTGACATCCTGCATGTGGAAGTCGATTTCCTCGACCTTGCCGGGCGTGAAGGGCTCCGGCTTTTCAAAACTATGACGAAACTTTCCACGAAAAGGCTCCCCGCGCACCAGTTGCTGGTATCCGCCCATGTTGAACGAGGGCGGCGGCACGTCGGTCCGCGGCTTGCCCTTGTCTTCCGGCTTAGGCTCGTCAAACTTGCTGTCGGGGTAATCAGTGGGGTACACATCGATCAGCTTCACGTCCCAGTCGGAATCCGTTCCAGTCGTCGAAACGAAGAGTCGCGGAGAGATCGGCCCGGCAATGGTGATATCTTCCTGCAGCACTGGCGTTTCATAAACCAGAACATCGGTCCTGCTATCCGCAAACCGCTGGTCGGAAAGCATGTATTCCTGCGGCACGCTCGTCGAGGTGTAGTTCACAAAAGGTACCGGCTTGGCCGGATCGCTCACGTATTCATCGAAGGCGGGCGATTCGGAAGCGGGCGGATCGAACGAGAGTCCGCCTCCCGCTCTGAAATAGAGCGTCTTCGCCTCGGCCTCTTTCGGAGGCCACGCAGAATACCGTCGCCACACATTCGTGCCGGTCTCAAAAACATAAGCCTTCGGAAGTTTCGCGTCGCTGTTCCCCTTAAGATACTGCTCGAAAAACGGAAACAGAATGTTTTTCCGGTAATAATCGCCGGTATTGAACGAGAACTCCACGCGTCCAAGGTGCTCGCCGTCATACCGCGCCCAACCACCGTGCACCCAGGGACCAATCACCAGCGCATTAAAGATTCCGGAGTTGTATTTGTCGACGGCGTGGAACGTGCTGAATGGACCTTGCAGGTCTTCCGCGTCGAACCATCCACCCACGGTGAGCACGGCGCAATGAATGTTCTTCATGTGCGGAGCAAGATTGCGCGCCTTCCAATAATCGTCGTACGTATCGTGCTTGACCTGGTCATCCCAAAGCGCACTCCTGCCTTCAAGATATTGCGAAAGATTGGAGAGCGGCCCCGCGTTCAGATAGAACTCATACCCATCCTTGGTGCCGTAATCGAATGACACAGGAGTCTTCGGCGGCAACTGCGGATTCTCCTGCGGCTTGAAAAAGCTATAGAAACCGAAGTTGGCGCTGAGCATGAACGCCCCGCCATGGTAAGCATCGTCGCCCATGAATAGATCAGTCATGGGGGCCTGTGGCGAAGCCGCCTTCAATGCCGGATGCGAGTCGATGATGCTCGCGGAGGTAAAAAATCCAGGATACGAAATCCCCCAAATGCCGGCATTGCCGTTGTTGCCCGGCACGTTCTTGAGCAGCCAATCGATCGAGTCGTAGAGATCGCTGGCGTCGTCCACATCCTGTTTAGATTTCTTGTTGTCGATATGCGGACGCATCTCGAGGAACGTACCCTCCGACATGTAGCGGCCGCGTACGTCCTGGAACACGAAGATGTATCCCGCCTTGTCGAAGTCAACCGAAGGGCCGAGCTGCTTGCGGTAGAGATCCACGCCATAGGGCCCAACGCTATAAGGTGTCCGGTCAATCAGAAATGGATAGGAATGCCAACTATCCTTGGGCACGTATACGGAGGTGAAGAGGTGCACTCCGTCGCGCATGGGGATTCTGTACTCATACTTCGTGTAGTGTTCCTTGACGTCGTAGTCCGGCGTTTCGGGCTTGTTTTGGGCAGAAACAGCCAGGGTGAAAAAAACAAAAAGAACGAAAACAAGGACCGACAGATCGCGGCGGAACATAGGTGCTCCTGGTTCAACAAGAGAATCGAATAGGCAAACTACCTGTAGAACCCGAGGTCAGTCAAGCCTCAATAGGCCCATACCGCGCTACAATAGATGGTTCGCCACGAAACGCGGCCCGGCCTGTATTCGTCCGGGATGGCTGAGGAATACATGTTTGAAGTCACGGTTAACGATAGCTTTGCAGCAGGACATTACCTGCGCAACTATAAGGGCAAGTGTGAAAATCCGCATGGGCATAACTACAAGATCCGGGTAACGCTGGCGGGAGCAGAGTTGGATAAGGCCGGGCTTCTTCTCGACTTTAAGGATCTACGCGAGGTAATGCGGCACGTCATCGACCGGCTCGATCATCAGATGATTAATGACATCGAGCCTTTCACGGTGATCAATCCCTCGGCGGAGAATCTGGCCAAGTATTTCTACGACGAATCGAGCACGCGGCTCAAGAGCGTGACGAACGGACGAGTGCGCGTGAAGGATGTGACGGTGTTCGAGACCGACACTACCACGGCAACGTACAGCGAATAACCAGAACAGTGGTCCATGGCCGGTGATCAGTAGCAACCTCACATCTCTTCTTTCGTCAGGAGTTCGCCGCCTGTTGTTCTGGCCTCTAGTCACTGACCACTGGCCACTGTTTTCCAATGCAGATCACTGAAATCTACAAATCGCTGCAAGGGGAGTCGACTTACGCTGGGCTGCCGTGTGTCTTCGTGCGGCTGACGGGCTGCAATCTGCGCTGCACCTGGTGCGACAGCGAATACACCTTTCACGGCGGCAGGAAGATGACCCCCGAACAAGTAATGGACGAGGTTAGCCGGCTTAGCCCCAACGGCGGACTCGTGGAAATCACCGGTGGCGAACCCATGCTGCAGGAGCGCGACCTGCTTCCTCTCATGCGCCAGTTGCTGGAAGCTGGGTACCGAGTATTGCTGGAGACCAGTGGAGAACGGCCTTTGCAGCGAGTTCCCGCGGGAATTATTAAGATTGTGGACGTGAAGTGTCCGGACTCCGGCGAAGCTGATACCTTTCACATCGAGAACCTCGAAACGCTCGGCCCGCAGGACGAAGTGAAGTTTGTGCTCAGCGGACGCCCGGATTATGAATTTGCACGTGACTTTACTCAGCGGCATCGTTTGGCCGACCTCGTCAACGCAGTCCTGTTCTCGCCCGCCTTTCGCAAGGGCGCCACCGGCGCTCGAGACAGTTCGCACTGCCTGCTTGATCCGCAAGAATTGGCCGAATGGATGCTTGCCGATAACGTTCCCGCCCGCCTCGGATTGCAATTGCACAAATTCATCTGGGACCCGGCGCTGAAAGGGGTTTGAAGTTTATTGATTTGATGAAGGCGGCACAGCCAGGGAAGTCCCGAGCCATCGTACTGCTCAGCGGAGGCATGGACTCGTGTGTGTGCGCGGTCCTGGCGGCTCGCGACCATGCCGCTGCGGCGTTGCACGTCAGCTATGGACAGCGCACCGAAGACCGCGAGCGGGAATCCTTCCTGGCAATTTGCCAGCGCCTGGGTATTCAAGACAGGCTTATTGTGCGCAACGAGGCCCTGCGCGCCATTGGAGGGTCCGCGCTCACCGACGTAAACCTTGCGGTGCCCGAGGGTGACGGAGTGAGTCACTCGATTGGCCAGGATATTCCCGTCACCTACGTGCCTTTTCGCAACGCCCATTTCTTATCGGTTGCGGTGAGTTGGGCAGAAGTGCTGGGTGCGGACAGAATCCTTATAGGAGCCGTCGAACAAGACAGTTCCGGCTATCCGGACTGCCGTCCCGCATATTACGAAGCGTTCAATCGTGTGATTAAAACGGGAACGAAAGAGGGAACAATCGAAATTGTCACCCCGCTCATCCACCTGCGCAAGGCCGAAATTGTGCGCCTGGGCCTTGAACTGCACGCACCATTCGATTTAACTTGGTCATGCTACAGTCGCCAGGACATGGCGTGCGGCGTCTGTGATAGTTGCGTGTTGCGCTTGCGGGCCTTTGCTGCGGCGGGAGCCAGCGATCCCATTCCGTATGCAACCACAGCCACAGATCAGGTTATTCAAACCTGATACTTTGCGTGTACATTTATGTCCATTCATTACCGAGAACTTCTATTCGATAGGTCAGATTCGAGCCGGGAGGCCACGATGAAAAAGCATTTTGCAGTATTTGTATGTCTTCTCTTAATGCTGGGATTCTGTGCGCCATCAGTTTTTGCGCAGGCCGCCGGAACCGTGAAAGGCGTCTGTAAGGACGCTCAGGGGAATCCCATTGTCGATGGGCTCGTGGTATTCGCCAACCTGGACAATGGGCAGAAATACACACTCAAGACCAACAAGAAGGGCGAGTATTTCTCCCTTGGAATTGCTCCGGGCCACTACAACGTCACGCTCTACAAGAATGCCGACGACGCCAAAGCCAATAAGGAAATATTCCATTTCGGCAAATTTCCGGTGACGTTGGATGAGAACACGCTCGACTTCGATCTGAAAAAGCAATCAGAGGAATCGGCGAAGGGTCAGGGCTTGACCCCGGAACAAATCAAGCAGATGCAGGAGGCGCAAGAGAAGCAGAAAAAAGAAGTCACCACGATTAAGGCCTTGAATGAAAAACTCGGCGCCGCGAATACAGCGATGCAGGCCGGAGATTTTGATACCGCAGTCAGTTCGCTAACCGAAGCCACGCAAATGGATGCAACCCGCGACGTAATCTGGGCGCGACTTGCCGATGCCTATCGCGGCTCGGCTCTGAAGCAGACCGATCGCGCGGAGAAAACGAAGCGCCTCGAGGAAGCCGCCGCCGATTATCAAAAGGCGATAGACATCAAACAGAAGGCCATGGAAACCAAGAAGACCCCCGAGGATACCAAGCAGTTGGCGGCGTATTACAACAACCTCGGTGAAGCCGCCGGCAAAGCCGGCAAGATTGATGACGCGGTGAAAGCCTATAACATGGCTGCGCAGGTGAATCCCGAGGGAGCAGCCGGCTACTACTACAACATTGGTGCGGTGCTGACCAACGCGGGAAAGGTCGACGACGCGATTGCGGCATTTGACAAATGCATCGCTGCCGACCCTAATCGGGCCGACGCCTACTACCAAAAGGGCGTGAACATGATCGGAAAGGCTACTCTGCAGGGTAACAAAACAATTGCTCCCGAAGGCACGGCCGAGGCCTTCCAGAAGTACCTTGCACTTCAGCCCAACGGTCCCTACGCCGACGTGGCCAAGCAGATGCTGGCAACCATAGGCGCGTCTGTCGAAACCACTTTCGGTACGAGAAAGAAGGCCGCAACTAAGAAAAACTGATCCTTTCGACCGATTGAATGACGAGGGCGGCCGTGTGGCCGCCCTTTTCTGCGTCCGGCCACATTACCAAGGGCTATGGCCTAACTGTCCTTACCATTTCCAACGTCATCCCTGTAAAGTAGAGGTATTGGGCCAAGCTCTTGCCCCCTCCCTACCTGTGGCGCGTGCAATTCCCTAGCTAGGATTACGAACACGTTGGCAAGAGGTGTGAATGGCAGCACCAGGCATCGCCGCAATTTCAGTTTCTTTGGAAGACTATTCCGGCAGCGGCAAAGTGGCTACGCCTGCTTTGCTGGGGGCGATGCTTCGTGCCGCCGACAGGATCAGTGACCTGATCTTTTCGCCCGGAAGGCCGCCGCAGGTGCAGGTGTACGGCCAGCTCATTCCAGTGCAGGTTCCGGGACTGACAGCGCTAACCCCCGACGATACTCGTCACATTGCCGCCGATCTGATTGGGGATAACAAGCAGGCGGTCGCCACCCTTCGTGAACACGGATCGTGCGATATCTCCTACAGCTTGGCGGGCATAGCGCGATTTCGTGTCAATATCTTCATCCAGCGCGGCAGTTGCGCGGTTGTTATGCGCGTGATTCCTACCGTGATCCCGGACTTTGCTTCACTTCGCCTGCCCACACATCTCGCCGATGTGGCCAAGCTGCGCGATGGCATCGTCCTTGTGACTGGTCCCGCCGGGTCGGGGAAGTCCTCCACGCTTGCCGTTCTACTCGACTGCATTAATCGCGAGAAAAACTATCACATCATTACCATTGAAGATCCCATCGAATTCCTCCACAATCACAAATCCTCTACGGTTCATCAGCGCGAACTCCATAGCGACACCGTCAGTCTTGCTCATGCCTTGCGTTCGGCTCTCCGCCAGGCGCCGAAAGTCATTTTGATTGGCGAGATGCGCGATCGAGAAACCATCGAAGTGGTCCTGGAAGCGGCCGAGACTGGCCATCTGGTGTTGTCCAGCTTGAACACCATGGACGCATCCAAAACGGTCGACCGTATCGTCAATGCATCCGCCGCGGAAGAACAACAAAACCTGCGACAGCGCTTCGCCAAATCGTTTCGCTACATCATCTGCCAGCGCCTGTTGCCCAAGTGCGATCGCAGCGGCCGGGTCCCGGTAGCCGAAATCCTGAAAGCCAATGCCCGCACCCGAGAATGCATTGAGAAAGGCGATCGCGACGGCAAGACCCTGCTCGACGCTATGAAGGCCGGCTCCTCCGAAGGCATGCAACACTTCGACGGCGAAATCGCCCAACTCGTCCGCGACCGCATAGTCGATCTCGAAACCGGCCTTTCCTACGCCAGCAACCCCACCGTGTTAGGCCAGGAACTGGCCCGCTAGAAAACCATCCTGAGTGGTGCACCACCCTGGCCAGCGAATCTGCACGATCCACCCGTTCCCTTTCCGCTATCATCTCCACTATGCGGGCACCGTCAACCGAATCCCTGGTCCTAACCTTTGAAGACGCCCGCCGCGTTGCCGAGCGGCACGCTTCGCAGGTCCCCCCAGGCGCGAGCGAAACCCTGGACCTCCTGCTTTCCGCTGGACGAGTTCTTGCCGAGACCATTGTCGCGGACCGTGACATCCCTCCCTTCCCACGTTCTACTCGTGACGGGTACGCCGTGCTCGCATCCGATCTGGCCCGGCTTCCCGCTAAACTAAAGGTAATTGGAGAAATCAAAGCCGGTCCGCTGCCCGGTGGAGTCCTACCCACACTGAACCCTGGAGAAACATTCTCCATCATGACCGGCGCGCCAGCTCCGCAGGGCGCGGACGCCGTAGTCATGGTGGAGTACACCTCGCAGCAAGATGGCGTCGTCGAATTCACAAAAGGCGTCGCGCCGGGAGAAAACATCGTAGCCCAAGGTGCCGAGGCCCAACGCTGCGACCTGCTGGTCGATTCGGGGGCGCTGCTCAACGAAGCGGCCATAGCACTCGCAGCCTCGGTTGGGAAATCAAAGGTGAAGGTGTTCGTTCGTCCGCGCGTGGCGATTCTTACCACCGGAGATGAGATAGTCGCCATTGATGCCCAACCCGGTCCCGCACAGATTCGCAACTCCAACACCTATTCGCTGGCAGTGCAGGTGCAGGAGGCTGGCGGCGACCCCGTGCTTTTGCCGATCGCTCCCGATGAGCCCCGCCGTCTCCGCCAACTCATCGAAGAAGGATTGGGGTCCGACCTGCTGCTCATGACCGGCGGTGTCTCTATGGGACGCTACGACCTGGTCGAACAAGTGCTCGCCGAGTTGCAAGCTGAATTCTTCTTCACCGGCGCAAGAATCCAGCCCGGAAAGCCCGTGGTCTTTGGCCGTTGCCAGTGTGGGAGTGGGCGACCCGCCCGCTCAGGGGCTTCCGCTCCGGGTTCTTCCCGAGCGTCACATAAGTATTTCTTCGGCCTCCCCGGCAACCCGGTCTCCACCATGGTGACCTTCGAACTCTTCGCCAGGTCCATGCTGGAGGCTTTGGCGGGCATGCGGCCTCGTCCGCTCGCCTTTCTGCATGCTCGCCTGAAGTCCGAGATCCGTGTAAAGACCGGACTCACCCGCTTCCTTCCCGCGATTCTCTCCGGCGAGTATGAACAGTCTCACGTGGAACTCGTGCCCTGGCAGGGATCAGGCGATATCGCCGCGCGAGCCCGCTCCAACTGCTTCATTGTCATCCCGCCAGATCGCGAGCACATCCTCGCCGGCGAGTGGGTCGCGGTTATGCTGCGGTAACGTTGGGGGCCCAGCGCTTCAGTGCTGCGGTAAGCACTAGGAAACGCTATCCGCCGCGACCCATGCCGCAGTGACATCTCCCATGTAAGATAGAGATTCCGCATGGCGAGAAAGCTTTCTCATTACGATGACTCCGGTCGTGCCCGCATGGTAGACGTCTCCGGCAAAGTCTCCACCAAGCGCGAGGCCGAAGCCAGTGCCTTTGTGCGCATGAGTCCTACGGTGCTGAAAGCGTTGCCTCAAAACTCCAAAGGTGATCCGCTGGAGGTCGCCCGGGTAGCGGGAATCATGGCCGCAAAACGCACTGCCGACTTGATTCCGATGTGCCACACTCTCCCGCTCTCGCACATTGATGTCGAAATGCGCCTATGCGAAAATGGCGTCGCGATCAACGCCAAAGCCGCCACCACCGCCCAAACCGGCGTGGAAATGGAGGCTCTAGTGGCGGTAAGCGTTTCAGCCCTCACCATCTATGATATGGCTAAGGGACTTGATAAGGGGATTGAGATTCGCGAGATTGTTTTAGAGCGCAAGACCGGCGGCAAGAGCGGGGAGTATAGGCGCAAGAAGTGATTCATGGCGAACGACGTCAAACTGCTTTTGGTGGATGATAATCCGATGGTGCTGGCGATGCTGCAGCACGCGCTGGCACCCTTCGCGCGCGTC
>JAUTWY010000152.1 GCA_030838305.1 Acidobacteriaceae bacterium | reverse complement strand
TGCCCGTTGTAGCTGATCAGGCCAAGCTTTCGGAACTTGTTCATGAACTCACTGACGCGCGATCTGGTGGTGCCAATCATCCCCGCCAGGGTTTCCTGGCTGATATTCGGGGTGATCGGCTGAGACGTGCCTTCCTTGCCGAAATGCGAGAGCAGCAGCAGTATGCGGGCAAGCCGCCGTACGCTCGAATTGAAAAGCTGGTCGATCAGGTCCTCTTCAATCCGGCTGATGCGGGTCAGAAGATAAGCCACGAACACCTCGGAAAACGCAGGCTGGTCCTGGAGGGTGGCCTTCATGGCCTGTTTTGTAATTGCCGTAACGACGCAGTCTTCCATAGCGGTCGTGGTCGCGATCCGCAGCGGGTGACCGTTCATGCAGCCTTCGCCGAAGAACTGGCCCGGCCACAAAATCCCGACCACGGCCTCCTTCTCATGCTCGGATATGACAGTGAGCTTGATCTTGCCCTGTTGAATATAATAGACCGTGTCGGCGGTCTGGCCTTGCGTAAATATAGTTTGGTTCTTTTGAAGTTTAAGGATCGTCTTGCCCGCGCCCACCTTGGCGAGAAAATCGCGAGCGTCAAACCCGCCCTTCGCTGGATTTTCCATCCGAAACCTCCTTTGGCATAGCGCCAAATTGGCGTCAGGCGGGAGCACAAGACTCTCTGTCACCGAAATAAGCCGAGGGCAGCGCGGTGATATCAGCATCATGCATCTTTGGCTGTCTGGAACGCTGCTCAGTATTGCTCGCTTTCCAAATTTACGCGAAATTAGCTGGGGGTAAGTCGATGAAGTGATCAATACCGATCAGCCAGGAGCGGTCCGCTCGACGTACTCCACGGAAATTGTCGCAAATGACGAGATTGCTGATTCGTGCCGAACTATCTTATTTTTGAAACCAACGATGGCAGTGGCCGTGAAAGAAACCGGTCAAATCGAGTTATCCGATGACGACGAAGCAATTGCCTTTGGCGAACAGGTAATTCGGGAGATGAAGCAAGACTCGCGGTCGCCATTTTGCAGCGAAGATCGGCAGCGGTGAAAATTACCACCGATATAACTCAAGCGTTTCTTTAGCCGAAATGACGGGACGTGCATGCCCGTGCAAGGTCGCTTACCAAGGAGGCAACCGTGAACCCCACAGCAGCAGTTTTTCAGCCCGAGCTGATAGTATTGATGAAGCTGGTTCTTAACGATGTCACGGCAATGCTGCCTGAAGCCAAGCGCACGTCGACGATGAAAGTTGAAATCGCATCCTACATTCTCGCATGCGCTGCGAAGGGCGAGCGCAATCCAGCGGCGCTCAAAGCAGCGGCCCTCTTGGGGACGGTAATTGTAAACTAATCACATTATCTCTGGAGCGCCGGGCAGTCTCAGGACGCATGAGTTCGGTCGCGGAGTGATCGGGGTTGCTGCTACGTCCCGGCTTTGCTTTCGATTTCCAGCGCGCGCACGATGAATTTGTCGGCCATTTTTCGTAGCTCTACTTGCGTGTCAGCGTCCCTGATGGTGTTAGCCAGCTCACGACAGGCGTCGGCCTGACCTCGCAGATAGACGGAACGCGGGGACATGGGCGGCTCCGGGCGGCTCTACTCGTGAAGCTCGGCTATCACGCGAAGGCTAAAAAGAGGCTTACGGGCTTCGTCTGCAACTTCCATCCGCCACTCCGAACCAGCTTCTATTGGATAATTACAATCACGGAGTATTTCGCCAGTGGATTTTATCGCTTCTAGCTGAACCGCGCCTATGTCGGGGAATTCGAGTCCGTCGCTGTGGTCAGATGTCCTGTCACCGTGACGAATCACAAAAAAGTATCTCGGCATGTTTCCCCCAGCCTTTGCATCCGTTGCCACCACGTTCGGCTATGCAAGCTATAGCGCATAGTTGCATGTTGATTCGCTGATCAATAACGCTCACTTTTCAAAATCGACCAAAATGGTGGCGCGTTGCGTTCCGACGCTGCCCCGATCCGGCATGTGATCAGGCCTAGTAGATTATGAGCAACAAGGGACAGCAATCGCCTGTGCTGCGGAGCTATTGCAGCGTCGAGACATAGCCGATGACGCAGAGAACGAGCAATACGGCGACGGTGGTCCACCGGGCGATCCAAGACGATGATATGGAGGTCATTTTTTTGGTTGCCCATTTGCTTTGTCGCAACCTAACCGATGAGTTACGAATCGGCAATCTGAGCAGAATTGACCACGTTTCAATTACGAAAAGGGCCATAGTCGCATATGGACTCGGAGTCGAAAACGCTCACCCTTGAAGAGTTTGTGTCACTGCTTGTGGTCGGCAATGGGTGCGCTATCACCGATCTCCCGTCAGTAATCCCTGCCGAACACAGTGCCCGGCTGATCGCGCTGGGGTTCATCGTGGACCTATACGGCAGCCTGCGGATGACGGCGCCCGGCAGGTTGCGGATAACAGTGGGATTTGAAAACAAGCCACTGCCAGATTTAAATCAGAAACGGCGGGCAGCGGTCACGTGGTCTCGCCCGCCGTCGACATCGGGCGCCCGCGATTAAGCGTGCCCCCCTTTGAACAGTTCGTCGTGTTGCTCTCTCCGATGTCCGCTCTGCAGCGCGACGTTGCGCTCATGTTTAAAAAGAAAGAGGCCGCCAACTGAGGCGGCCTTTATGTCCCGTCGCCCTTTGCGATCGCACGCTCTACCTCTGATGCCAGAACCGTCAGATGTTCGGCGAGCCGCGCGAACAACTCTTTCTTTTCTAGGTTGGTCGCGAGGTTGCTAATCAGTCCGCATTCCGCCGCGTCGGAGCGGAGCTTTTCTAAATGCGCCTGCATGTCTTTCATGCAGTGTATGTTAGTGCACACAGCCCAGGGGCGTCGGTCCAAAAGTGAACTTAGCGCTAGGGAATCTGAGGCGGCCGTATTTCATGTTTTTCGGACGATATCCTCAATGGTATAGTTGATGCGCCTGATGAAGTCATCGATCCATTGATTCTCTTTTACAAGGTTCTCAAGCGCGTGGTCTAACCGCTCGTCTTCATCACTCGATATCGTCTTAGGGGGCCAAAGCGTCGAGGGCGGTGTTTCGGGGATGATCATGTTTTGACCTTACCTTGAAGCGGTCCTTAATATTTCTCTCGTGGCGCATCAGTAGCCCGACAATCCGCTTGCGAGCATCAACTA
>JAUTWY010000097.1 GCA_030838305.1 Acidobacteriaceae bacterium | reverse complement strand
GGATTTGTTTTCGTCCCGCATCGCTTTCCGCAGCGCCCGATTGATTCGGGTCTGGTAACCGCGCCCCCGCTTCTTGAACCAGGCGAGCACATCGGCGTCCAGACGTAGCGTCACCGGTTTCTTGGTCGGCTTGTACCATCTCGCGGAACCTGCCGCCGAAATAGACACCCGCTTCGGCCCTTCAGCCGCACTCAGGCTGAGTGTCTTTTTTCGACGGACCGTCTTCTGACCCTTCTTAACTCCTGAGGCTTGTTTCATTTAACAGGAATTATACAAACGCAACTGTATCCACAGAATTGCCTGCACAAATGTTCCCACGAGAACATTAAGCGCAATGCGGAAACCGTCTTCTCGCGGCACACCCCGACACCAACGGCGCCGCCCCCTTCGCGACCCCGGCTTCACGTTTGCGTCCTCGCGTGCTATGGGGCAGAGTGCAACAATCCGCCTAGCGGCGCCTTAGCTTACCCATCGGCAAGTCTTGCCGCCTCTTTAAATATCTCCACAAACATTTTTCGCGTCAGCTTGCCTGTCTGCGTGTTCTGGTTCGAAGGATGGTAAGAGGCCAGCAGCCTCTTGCCATCCGGTAACCGGTAACTGGCGGCATGTTTGAAGAGATAAGGTAGCCGGGTCGCGAGTAACCCGCGACGTTTCAAGTAATTCAGATAAGCATCGAACCCAATCTTGCCCAAGGCCACGACCACCTTCACCCTTTCTAATCCTGCGATCTCGCGGTCCAGAAAATAAGAACACTCCGCGAGTTCCTGCGGCGTGGGCTTGTTCGCGGGCGGCGCACAGCGCACGGCTGCTGTTATGTACAGATCTTTCAACCGAAGACCATCATCCACATCAGTGGCATTAGGCTGGCTGGCGAATCCAGTTTCATGTAAGACAGGAAACATGAATTTGCCGGAGGCATCGCCCGTGAAGGGACGCCCCGTGCGGTTCGAGCCGTGCGCGCCGGGAGCCAGTCCCATGATCAGCACCCGCGCCTCGGGATCCCCGAACCCGGGCACCGGCTTGCCCCAGTACGCGCAGTCGCGATAAGCGCGGCGCTTCTCGCGCGCCACCATCTCGCGATATTCCACCAGGCGCGGGCAGCGCGTGCAGGCAATCACCTCATGGTTGAGAACCGTAAGCCAGTGCGGCGGCACGCCCATAATGAATGATTGAATATAAATCGTTATCCGATGGTCGTCACAGTCAAGAATCCCTGCTCCATGGCATACTCATTGTCGTCTTATTCGCATTGCATAACCCAGGAGGCCCATGCTGCGCCCGACCCTCGCACTACTGATCATCTTCTCGTTCCTGAATTCAGCAATTGCGGGTCCACAGGAACCGAATGCGGACGCCCCGCTCTATGGATTCTCTTCGCAGCACGCGCAAGCCGAACGCGAGTGGGAAAGCACATTCCGCGCGCTTCCCAACGCACAAAAGCAGCGCGACTACATGCAGTTGTTGAGCGCCCGCCCGCATCACGTCGGTTCGGCCTACGATAACCAGAATGCCGAATGGATTCTGGCGAGGTTTAAAGAGTGGGGACTCGACGCGAAAATTGAAAGCTTCAAAGTGCTCTTCCCCACTCCCAAGCGCCGCATGCTGGAACTCGTAGCGCCCACTCGCTACGCAGCCAAACTGCAGGAGCCTGCCTTGCCGGAGGACCCAACCTCCAATCAGCGGGATGAGCAACTTCCCACCTACAACGCCTACTCTCGCGACGGAGATGTGACCGCGCCTCTGGTGTACGTGAACTACGGCCTGCCTGACGACTACGAGCGCCTGCAGCGCCTCGGCGTTTCGGTACAGGGTGCGATAGTGATCGCGCGCTATGGCAACTCGTGGCGCGGCATCAAGCCCAAGGTGGCCGCCGAGCACGGCGCAGTGGGCTGCATCATTTATTCCGATCCTAGAGATGACGGCTATTTTGGCGGTGACGTTTTTCCCAAGGGCGCAATGCGTCCCGACCAGGGTGTGCAGCGGGGCAGCGTGATGGATTTTGCCTCCAACTATCCGGGCGATCCGCTCACACCGGATCGAGGTGATCCCAGCGCGCCCAAGATGACCGCGAGCAACGCTCCCAGCATCACCAAAATTCCAACGCTGCCGATTTCTTATGGAGACGCACAGCCGTTGCTGGCAGCCATCACCGGCCCGCTTGCGCCCGAGGAATGGCGCGGTGCTTTGCCCATTCCTTATCACGTTGGTCCGGGCGCGGCCAAGGTGCACCTCGTGGTCGAATCCAATTGGGACGTGAAAGAAGTGCACGACGTCATCGCCCGCATTCCGGGCGCAACCGAATCTGACCAATGGATCGTGCGCGGCAACCATCACGATGGCTGGGTGAATGGCGCCGAGGATCCCATCTCCGGCCAGGTTGCGTTGCTCGAAGAAGCCCGTGCGCTGGGCGAACTGCTGAAGCAGGGCTGGAAGCCCAAGCGCACCATCGTCTATTGTGCGTGGGATGGCGAAGAGCCCATGCTGCTGGGCTCAACCGCCTGGGCCGAAACTCACGGGCACGAGTTGCAGGAGCACGCCGCCATTTACATCAACACCGATGGCAACGGCCGCGGATTTCTCGCGCTCGAAGGCTCGCACTCGCTTGAGCATTTCATGAGTGAGGTGGCGCGAAGCATCGAGGACCCGGAGAGCAAGCTTTCAGCCTTCGAGCGCGACCGCCTCGCCGGCATTGCGCGCGCCAAGTCCGACGAAGACCGTAAAGAATTGCGTCAGCGGCCGGACTTGCGCATGAACCCTCTGGGTTCCGGCACCGATTACACTGCGTTTGTCGACCACCTCGGCATCGCGTCTCTCAACCTCGCATATGAAGGCGAAGACGAAGGAGGGATTTACCACTCCATCTATGACGACTTCTACTGGTTCACGCATTTTTCCGACACGGATTTCGCTTATGGCGTAACGCTCTCGCAAACCGTGGGCACAGCAGTGATGCGCATGGCCGATGCCGATGTGCTGCCCTACGAGTTTACCGATCTCGCCGACACCATGCAGAGGTACAGCAAAGACCTGCAAAAGCTTTTGCAAAATAAACAGGAGGAGGCCCGCGAGCGCGAGCAGGAATTAAACGAAGGAGCGTTTCGCGCGACACTTGATCCGCGCAAGCCGACGCTAGCTCCGCCGCGGGAAGACATGCCTCCGCACTTGAATTTCGCGCCTCTGGAGAATGCTCTGGAAGTGCTGAACAAAAGCGCCGAGCGTTACAAGACTGCCTTCAACAAAGCCCAGGCATCAGGATTTTCCGGCGGCGACCAGCAGTTGACTGCGCTAAACCACAAGCTGCTCGAAAGCGAACGCCGTCTCACCGATCCCGCCGGCCTTCCGCGGCGTCCGTGGTACAGGCACATGATTTATGGTCCCGGCGTCTATACCGGATACGCTCCCAAAACAATGCCGGGGATTCGCGAAGCCATCGAGCAACGCCGCTGGCAGGAAGCTGATACAGAGATCGCGCGCGTCGCCAAGGTGCTGGAGAATG
>JAUTWY010000095.1 GCA_030838305.1 Acidobacteriaceae bacterium | reverse complement strand
AGTCGTCCGCGCCACCAGCTCTGACGATCGCAGCAGAGCTGCGAAGTCTGATTAGAATCCTCTTACTCCTCAACGTCAAGGCTCCCACATTCGATCGATCGTCGCCACGTGAATGCAAACAACTCAGCACACTCTTAATCGCTAATTGGTAGCGAATGTAGGGTGTCTCCGCCCCATTGATCCTGCCCACGCTTGCAGGAATTGTTTGGGTAATCGGCCGCCCGAAAGGCGCAGCCGCTAACTTGTCTTGAAGCGCAGTACGTTGAGCAATAAGATGTGCAGGCCGGGGGGCTCGCAAGTTGGTACGACCTATTTGCATCGTGTTGCTCTCACTGCTTCTGCAGCTTCTACAGGGTTGTGCGAGGCCTTCTGTTCATGAACCAGTTACATTGACTCTTCTGGAGGAATGGTCGGACAAGACGTTCAGCGAGGCGCGCCAGCAGGAGTTGCAGCAATTCACTCGGGAAACAGGAATTCGAGTCAGTCTCCTACCGTCTCCCGATTCCGCGCGGGAAAGGTTAGTTTTGTGGCGAGAGCTGCTCGGGACAGGCGCTTCAGGTCCGGACGTTTACGGCATTGACGTGATCTGGCCTGGCATGCTCTCGGAACATTTCATAGACTTAAAACCATATTTCGCCCACGAAGTCGCTCTCCAATTTCCGGCCATCGCCTCCGGCTACATCGTGGATAACAAGCTGGTAGCCATGGCATATCGTGCCGACATCGGACTTCTGTATTATCGCACCGACCTCCTGCGAGAGTATGGATATAGCGACCCACCCAGGACATGGGATGAGCTGGAGATTATGGCGGCTCGCATTCAGGCCGGCGAACGTGCCAAAGGGAAGAAACAATTTTGGGGCTTTGTGTGGCAAGGGGCGGCTGACGAAGGGTTGACCTGTGACGCGCTGGAATGGCAAGTAGCCGAAGGCGGCGGGCGGATCATCGAGGAGGATCACACGATCAGCGTAAATAATCCGCAGGCCATCAGGGCGTGGCAAAGGGCGGCGCGCTGGGTTGGTTCCATCTCGCCCCCTGGTGTAGTCGCATACCGCGAGTGGGATTCCCTAAACGTTTGGGTCGCAGGCGACGCGGCATTCATGCGGCATTGGCCGTCAGCATACCTCAACAGCCAGGCCGCCGGTTCGCCAATCCGAAATAAGTTCGAGGTAGCCCTGCTACCCGGTGGTAAGGCAGGCCAAGTGGGTACCTTGGGAGGATGGGGCTTGGCAGTTTCCCGGTTCTCGGCTCATCCTCGTGAAGCCTTGGAGCTGGTCCGGTATCTCACCCGTAGCGACGTGCAGGAGAAGCGGTCCCGCGTGCTTTCGCAGCCACCCACTCTATCGCAACTCTACCTCGTGCCTGACATACTTCAACCAAAGTCCCGTATCGACCTCTTGAGTCAGGCGTTCCGGACGGGCATGGTTTTGCGTCCCTCGGACGTTACCGGCAAAAAATACCAGGAAGTGACCGACGCTTACATCCAGGCAGTGCACTCGGTGCTGACTGGCGAGAAGAGTGCCCCCGAAGCTGCCGCAGCCCTGGAGAATGAATTGCTTCGCACCACCGGTTTCAAGAAGGGACCGCCCCAGGGGAAATCAGCACGGCCTGAATAGAATTCTGAACCGGTCGGTCCAATTACCTCTCCCCGACCGGCTTCAGCTCCGCGCAAACGGTGAGACCAAAAGGTGAGACCAATCGATGAGAGAAGTGGCGTGAGTTTCGGGCCCAGCGATAGCGCGATAGGAATAACCGATGACGCTTCACACTGCAACAGGATTGAACCGTTGGGTCAAAAGTGCTGAAGCGAAAACTCTTCACGCCAGTCGCCTCAACATCGGCCCCCGCCTGATACTCGGCTTCATATTCATCATCCTTTCCATGTTGGCCGCGGATGCCGTTATCCTTTGGCAATTCCACCTGGTCCGCACTCAGGTGGAGCGCCTGAATGGTATCGACCGGAAACTAGTTGCCGTCCTACGCGTGCACACCAGTCTGTTGGCCTTTCACGACCGCCTGGAAGAACTCGCGGACTCCCAAGATGTCGGTCGACTCGTGGCAGAAGGCGGACCCCTCCGCACCGCGGTTCTGGAGGACACCCGTCGAGCAATGAGCGCCCTCAGCCTCCTGCCTTCCGACCTTCAACGAGATCCCACCATCCTGCCTACCCTCCATGCCGTGCAAAGCGCGCTGCCATGGCAGCTTGACGCCGTCACCACACTGGCCACCGCCGGCGATTGGCGGGCCGTGCACCTGCGCTTGGCAAACCAAGTACGGCCGCTGGAATCGCTGACCTCGGGACTCGTCGAGAAAGTCGACCGCGAGGCCGGCGAACAGCAGGCCCAAACGGTGCGGAACATTAGGCGCGTGCAACGTCTTGTTTTTGTGATTGTGCCGCTGACCGCCGCCTTCACGTTGCTGATCGCCGCTACCCTCGGCTTGGCCATTACCCGCAGCATCACCCAGCCTTTGGCGCGTTTGGTGGAAGGCTCAAAGGCATTGGCGCGCGGCGAATTTCAACATGAAGTGTCGGTTACCGGAAAGGACGAACTTGCTGACCTCGGGCGGGTATTCAACGATACCGCTAGCCGCCTGCAAGGTCTCTACGCGACCCTGCAGCAGAGCGAAGATCGCCTCCGGCTGGTGATCGACACTATTCCAGCGCATGTCTGGAGCGCTCGGCCTGACGGTTCCATTGATTTCATCAATCAGCGTTTCCTCGAATTTTTCGGTCGATCCATGGAGGACATACTTGGCTGGGGCTGGGGTTCCTTAGTTCATCCCGATGACCTCACAAGGCTAGTCGGGCAGTGGCAGGCCGCCGTTGCGACTGGGGAACCGATGGAGAGTGAAGCACGGTTGCGGCGCATGGACGGAGAGTACCGCTGGTTGCTGATCCGCAACGTCCCCCTGCGCGACAAGCTCGGAAACATTGTAAGTTGGTATGGCACCGCTATCGACATCGAGGAACGCCACCGCGCCGAAGATGCCCTGCGGCAGAGTGAAGGCTTCTTGGCCGAAGCGCAGCGATTAAGCAAGACCGGGAGCTTCGGCTGGAGCGTTTCGACCGGTGAGATCCGTTGGTCCGAGGAAACCTTTCGTATCTTCCAATATGACCGAGCCATGAAACCCACCCTGGAACTTATTCTCGAGCGCGTTCATCCGGATGACGCGCTCCACGTGAAGCACGCAATTGAGAGTGCGTCGACCTATGAGAGGGACTTTCAACTTCAGTATCGCTTGGTGATGCCCGATAGTTCTGTCAAATATGTTCATGTGGTCGCTCATGCCCTGAACGATGAATCGGACAGAATCGTTCTCGGAGCGGTGATGGACGTTACCGAACGCAAGCGCGCCGAGGAAGCGTTGCGCGAGGCGCAAGCGAATCTGGCACGCGTCAGCCGGGTGACCACCATGGGAGAGCTGACCGCCTCCTTGGCGCACGAGATCAGGCAACCGATTGCCGCGGCGGGCACCGACGCCAGGACCTGCTTGCGGTGGCTTCGTCGCGATGAGCCCGACGTGGCAGAGGCGCGCGAAGCCGCATCAAGAGTAGTCGGCGACGTAACGCGCGCAGCCGACATCATTAGCAGTATCAGCTTGCTATTCAAGAAGGGCGCACTGCAACGGGAGCTGGTCGATGTAAATGAGCTCATTCAAGAAATGATTGTCCTGCTGCGCAGCGAGGCGAACCGCTACTCAATCTCCATCCGTATCGAGCTTGCCCAGAATCTTCCCAAGGTCATGGCAGACCGTGTCCAGCTGCAGCAGGTTTTCATGAACCTCATGCTCAACGGCATCGACGCCATGAAGGGCACGACTGAAGAGGGTGAGCTTACCATCAAGTCGGAAGGAGACGACGGTCAGGTGCTGGTCTCGGTCAGCGATACCGGCATGGGATTGCCACCTGAGCAGGCGGAACAGATCTTCAAAGCATTCTTTACGACCAAGGATCAGGGGACTGGTATGGGCCTGCCCATCAGTCGGTCGATCATTGAGTCGCATGGCGGGCACTTGTGGGCCACCGGTGCCTCCGGACGAGGCGCAACTTTTCAGTTCACTCTGCCCCTCACGCTCGCGGCGCACGCCTAACCTCCCCAACAACCTCCCCGGTCCCTGAAAAGTAGTGACCTCGCCGCGATCGACCGCCATTCTTGCGAAAATATTCGGAGTCCAGTCGGCCCGGAATTTATGGCGCCACCGCTTCGGCAAAATCCGCCGTGTGGCGTAGCCTCCTGCGGGCAGCTGAGGAACGTTTGAGCAAAAAAAGAAAAAGGTATTTGCCATGCATCGCAACCGCACCTTCGTCCAGACTACTGACATCGGTGTCAGATGCCTGGCGTCAAACCTGAGCCAAGAACCGCACTGGCCTTTATGGCGAGCGCATTACGAGGGTCTTCGAGTTGGCAAAAAAATTGCCACCACAACATTCGCGTTCATCATCCCATGCCAAGCATGGTTAGCAGGACGATAAAGAGGAGAGAGGAATACCAAAATGCCTGAGGCAAAAGGATTCGAGTCTGCCCTCGAAGGAGATACTTGGGCGAGTGAACCGCGAGGAAGCAAAGCTGGAATGGACGGCCTGTCGAGACGCACCTTTTTAGGCGTAGGTTCCGCGGGTCTAGCTGGTGCTGCATTGGCCTCCCTGGCGGTCAACGCCCAGGAAAAAGCTAACACTGAAAAAGCAGACCACGATCACTCTGCAAGCAATCCGGGCCCGGAAAACAAACCGCTCTTGGATGAAAATCCGAATTCAAATTTTCCTCCGCCGACCGATCACGGGCACATCGAACCGATATGGTACTCCTTCGATCTAACTACCAAACGGGTTGAAGAGGGTGGTTGGACGAACGAAGTAACCCAAAAGGTCTTGCCATCTTCGAAAGATCTTGCGGGCGTCAGAATGCGCCTCACGGCTGGGAGCTTTCGGGAACTGCATTGGCACACGGCCGACGAGTGGGCCATTATGCTGTACGGAAATGCTCGCGTGACCTGCCTTAACCCCGATGGAACCGTGTTCATCGGCGATGTTGGAAAACGTGATCTCTGGTACTT
>JAUTWY010000060.1 GCA_030838305.1 Acidobacteriaceae bacterium | reverse complement strand
CTCAAGGCACGCCTCCCTTTTACCGCGTTGCCGAAGTTTACTTCCCGTCGATGCAAGCTCTGGAGCAGTGCGCCGCGTCGGCCGGGGGCCAGGAGACGTTGGCCCATGCCGCAAAGATTTCCTCGGGTGGACCGCCTATTGTCCTCGTAGCCGAGGAAGAGACTTTCACGTTTACCAAGAATTAGCTCATTGTTAGCCGGAGCCAAGTGTGGAACGGCTTCGGAGAGGCGATTACGGCGATCCAGAAAGTTCAGGGACCCAATGAAAAATATCAAACGGTTGGCAGGCGGGATGATGCGTTTCAGTTTTGAAATTGCTTTAGTGCTGGCGCTTTCGGTGCTGGCGGTTATTTCCGTTCAATATGTTCATGGAGCGAGCGCGCCGGCGCTTACCGGCCGCGATGACGGTTCGCGCACGCCGGTGCTGATAGAACTGTTTACTTCAGAGGGCTGTTCCAGCTGCCCTCCGGCCGATGCTCTGTTGGAAAAGCTCGATCGCTCTCAGCCAGTGAACGGAGCCGAGCTCATCGTTCTCAGCGAGCATGTGGATTATTGGAACGATATCGGATGGAAGGATCCGTACTCTTCCCATGAATACAGCGAACGGCAAAGTGCCTACGCGGCACACTTCGGCCGCAGCGGCATCTACACGCCGCAGATGGTCGTTGACGGACACTCGGACCTGGTTGGCAGCGACGAGCGAGGCGCGATCGAGGCAGTCGAAAATGAAACCAGATTTGTAAAGGTGCCGCTGAGTCTCTCTGGATTACATTTCAAGAACAATAAGGTGAGCATGCATGTGGAGGCAGGTCCCCTTGAGCCCTCCATGGGAGCTCGTTCGGCGAACCTGTACCTGGCGATAGCCGACGAAAGCGATGTCTCGCAAGTCAGCCGCGGGGAGAATGCTGGAAGAACATTGAAACACGTTGCCGTGTTGCGGAGCCTCGTGCCAGTGGGGACGGTGAATAAAGCTGACAAAGTCTCCAAGGACATCACCGTCAATGTCAGTAACGAGAGCCGAGGGCGCCTGAGGATCGTGGGAATCATTCAGGAACAGTCCGCGGGCCGGGTGTTGGGTGTGGCGTCCGCTCGGCTTTCTAATTAATTCCACTCAACTGCCATGTGTCAAACGGTTGTTCGTTGACAGGTGGTTCGTCAACAGCCGGCAGCAAGAAACAAACCAAACGGAGCATGATGAAACCACAATTCGCTATTCTTTGTTTTTCGTTATTCGGTTTGTTTGTATTTGCGGGCGGGCAAGAGACGCCGCCCCCTACTCAGCCTGCTGAGCCCGTTCTGGGATTGGACAGCGGCTCCGCGGCACCAGCGTTTACGCTGAGCGACCAGTTCGGCCATCAACAATCAAACGAAACACTCAAGGGGTCCAAAGGCACGGTGTTGCTGTTCTTCCGCTCGGCGGACTGGTGACCATTCTGCAAAGCGCAGCTCGTGCAGCTGCAAAATGCAAAACAGAAATTTGAAGCGCAGGGGCTGAAACTGGCGGCGATTAGTTACGATAGCCCGGCCATCCTGAAGGATTTCGCTGAACGCCACAACATTGATTTTCCATTGCTGGCCGATCCCAATTCCGAAATTATCAACAGGTTCCACGTGCTTAACGCCCAAGCTAAGGGAATGAACAAAGGCATGGCCTTTCCAGGCTTCTTCTTCATCGACACGAGCGGAGTGATTCGCGAAAAATATTTCACACCGAAATATACGGATCGATTAACGAGCAACAACGTTATCGCCAAACTTTTTCCGGAGTTGGGCGCGGAAGTCTCCGCAAACGTCGAAGCCGCGCATCTTCGGTTAACGCTTGCACAATCCGATCGTAGCGTGATACCCGGCGCCAGAGTTAGCCTCATCGTGGACGTAGAGCTTCCGCCAGACGTGCACGTTTATTCTCCCGAAGTTCAGGGTTATAAGCCGATTCAACTGAACTTGCAGGAACAAGCGGGAATTGAATTCCAGCCAGTCAGTTATCCAAGTTCAAAAGTGCTGTACCTGGAGGCCATCAAGGAACATGTCCCGGTCTTCGACGGGAAGTTTCGTATTTCGCAGGATATGACCGTGACTCCTTCCAAGGAGTTAGTCAGCGCGTTGGCGTCGGGAGAAAAGACGATTGCCATTGCCGGAGAGCTCAAATACCAGGCCTGCGACAAGACGGTATGTTTTCCGCCATCGTCCGTTCCTGTAAAGTGGCAATTGCAGATTCTTCCACTTGATATGAAACGATCTCCGGAAGCCATTCGCCACAAGTAGGCGATTGGAAGCATGGAAGTGGGTTCATTCCTGAGTTAAAGGAGCAAATCATGGCTGATGTTGTTTATGTTTCCAAATCGCGCATTGAACGAAAACAAGGGCCGCTTCGAATAGCTCATTTGCCGGGCGAAGCACAGCCGGTGATTTTTAGCGTCCACGGAGCCATTGCAGAGCACTACAAGGTGGATCCGGCCAAATTGAAAGAATCACATTCCTCAACCATCGACTACGTCATTTCCGCAACCGCTGGTTGAATGATGGGTACATTTGGAGGTGCGCTGGAAGCGCGCCAAATTGATGCAAGCAATGGAAAGCTCACTGCCGAGATAACCGGCGAAGTCGAAACGGAAGAGAACGTGCTGGTTATCCGGCGGATCCACGTGGCCATGAAGCTGATCGCGCCTCAAGACGTCAAAGACACGGTCGAGAGAGTGCATGGCATGTACGCCATGCGTTGCCCGTTGTACCGAACTTTCCACAAGACACTGCAGCTCACATCTTCCTATGAGCTTGTCGCGCCGGGCGGCTAATTCCGGGGGAACTCATGATCGAGGATCAAGCAGAGTATCTACTTGCGACTTCGCTTGGCGACGACTTATGAAGCACGCGATTCTTGGAGCGGGCGCAGTAGGCGGGCTGGTCGGAGCGGTTCTCGCGCACGAAGGCGAGGACGTGACGCTCCTCGTTCGCCCGGAGAACCAGAGCGGCTATCCGGGAAAACTCACGCTGAACACTCCCAACGGGGGCACGGAGTCGCCGGTTCGCATTGAAACAAAGCTAACCGACGATGTGGATGTTCTATGGGTCGCGGTAAAGACCTATGAACTTATTGGGGCGCTGAGCGCAGTCCCGTCCGAAAGCAACATTGGAACAATTATTCCGCTGCTAAATGGAATTGACCATGTCGCCTTGCTCCGCGTGCGTTTCGGGCATGAGAACGTTGTGCCGGCGACGATTGCGGTGGAAGCGGAGCGTGTTGCCGCTGGTCAGATCGTGCAGTGTTCTCCATTTGCTCGCCTGGCGCTCTCCATGCTCGGGCAAGAAAGACTGGCGAATGTCGCCGATCGGCTTCGGCATGGTGGTTTTACTTGTGAATTTCAAGCTGACGAGAAAACCATGCTGTGGAGCAAGCTCGCTTTCCTGGGACCGTTTGCGCTGACAAGTACGGCCAGCGACATGGACAAGCAGGGAATTTTTGCCGACTCGGCTTGGCGCGCGCGACTCGAATCGGCCGTGGGCGAGGCCTGTGCGGTAGCGGTCGCGGACGGAGCGGTTGTCGATGGCGGAAAAATTCTGCCCACTCTGGCGTCACTACCGGCAACGATGCGCAGCTCCATGCAGAAGGATGTGTCCGCAGGCCGCATGCCGGAGTTGGACGCGATCGGGGGCCCGATCCTTCGCCGCGGAGAGCGTTATAATCTGAACGTCCCCGTAACGCGCGAAATGGTGGCGAGAATCCAGGATCGCCTGAGCACACTACATAGCGCCTCCGCGTCATAACAAATCAGATACGGACGGCGGCTTCTGAAGCGAACCTCTGAAACTTTTTCCTTCC
>JAUTWY010000041.1 GCA_030838305.1 Acidobacteriaceae bacterium | reverse complement strand
TCTCGATGAACTTCAGGATGGACACGTGATCGCTGTAGGTATGGTTGATATGTCCGCCCTTCGTGTAATTGGAAACGATAATCAGCGGAATGCGCGGCCCATCGCCAAAAAAGTCTAATGGTTGAATGTAGCCTGAGTCATAGTAACCACCGCCTTCGTCAAAGGTGATGATGAACGCCGTCTCGGCCATCAACTCCGGCTTGGCCTTCAGATGATCTACGGTCTTTTCCACCGTGCCTTCGAACAAGTCCAGCTTCGAAGAGGCGGGGTGCCCATCAATCAGTCCGTCAGGCTTTACGAATGACACGGAAGGCAATTCGTCATTGTCGATCGCCGCGAAGAAATCCGTTGCATCCTTGATATGCGCGGTCCGTTGTGCGGGATCTCCCATGATCGCGGTAGCGTAGGATTCGAAGTTGCAAATGTTGCAATAAGCCGCCCCAATTTGCACCAATGGATCGCTGCTCGTCGGATTGTGCTGCAATTCCACCGCCGCTTTATATGCCCCGCCGTAATACGCTCAAGAGATTTCCCTCTCGTTCAGAGCCTCGCCAATTGTGCGTACGTTCGTTGGGGGCACGGAACCGCCCTTTGCGATTCCCGCCGTATCAACCGTGCCGTCCGGCAAAAATCCCGGCGAATCGTTGTTAATCATGTAGAAGTGCTCCGGTTTGCATCTCGGATTAGGGTGGTACGGCAATGATTCGAGATAATCTCGCACCGCGTCAACCCCTGGTTCGTTCGGGTCCGCGCATTCCGTGAAGTTGCCGTCGAAGTTCAGGTCCACTGTATAAACATCGTCCGTGCCAGGAATTGGATCAGGATTCGCGATGTGCGAAGGAGGTTTTGTAGCTTTGCCTTTCCCGTCGCTCCAGAAAATTGCATCGCCGGTGCCGAGCATCACGTGATTCGCGCCCGTCCCGCCCATGACCGACTGATGGAAATTATCGTTCATCGAATATTGGTCCGCGAGCCGCTTGAGAGCCGGCGCATCTCCAGATTGCACGTTGTAAAACGCCATCGAGTTGCCGCCGCCGTTATCGTCGATCGCGCCGCCGCTGGCCGGATCCGGTTGGTTTGTGTAGTTTACGATCACAAAAGGATAAAGGTCGCTGAGACACCCGGAAGGGTTGCTGTTGGTGGCGTTTGCCACATCGCAATCCGATTGCTGCCACATTTCATACAACCGGTGCGTGGTGTCTCCGGTGTAGGAATCGTAAGGCAGCGCGTTGCCCTTCAGTTGAAATGGCCCGTTCGGCAGTTTGTCGAAATTAGTGATGCGCGTGTCTGGATCGGGCAGCACGAACGTCTCCGTGAACTCTGTCGCCGCCCCGGTTGTAAGAAGGCTCAAATCGTCGTGATCTAATGACGGCTCAATGGCAGCCAAAAAATTCAACAGCGTGCCCGCGGGAAAAGTCGGCTTCGTCGGCGCGAAATTCAGCGTCGGCTCCGGCAGGATGACGTAGGGCTTCTTTTCGTTCGCACTCAAGCTGACGAAATATTTCGTCTTGAATGGCTTTACAGCTTCGAATTGCTCCGCCTTCTTAAAGTCCTTCCCTGGCGATCCATCTGGATTGATGATGTGTTCGGACAACAGATTCTTGACTGAATCCTTGTTGCGCGGCACATACGTCGCGAAGACGTGATCAAACGTCCGATTTTCCCCGATAATCACGATTACGTGCTTGATCGGCGTCTTCGTTTTCTGGTGATCGGCCTTGCTGTCCACCGTGCTGCTCTGGCTGAACGCCGGCCCTGCGGCCAGCAGCAACGACAAAAGCGAGGCACCCACCCGTGCGCCCATTCCTGCGTTGCGTTTTGCCCGCAAGCCCAACTCGCTTTTAGATTCGCGCTTGGACTCCTTCCCATATTGATCCTTCTTCCTTTGCTGCCACGTGTGTTCCATTCTTCCTCCGGTAGTGACGACGGTATGCGCAACCTGTCGGCTAACGGCGAAGACTGGCTGAATGATGTTTCTGCTGCGTTACAGCGTCATGCATACTCGGTGAAGCATCGTTTACATGAGTTCAAACTTCACCAAGCGCTCCTCCATCGACTTATACATTCAAACTTACCAGGCATTGAAAGCACTGCTCGGTCTTCCGGGTATAGTTATGACTAACTGTTCTTGCTATCGTCGAACACGTTTGCCGCATCAAAGACAATCTCGCGCCGACTTGGCAAAGCCGCCTGCCAGTTCAGGCGGCCGCGGCTAACCAGTAGCGTGGATCCTCATTTGAAGGAGGAAATCGGATGGAAAGCTCAGCCGCAGGACAGCAACCTATTACCGGAGGTGCTATGGCTACTGCAGAACAAACCTATTTGCGGACCGAGCTGGAACAACGCCGCGAACGCCTGCACGAGGCGTTGCATTCGCCAGCCGCCGATGCTTGTCTTTCTGAATTGCTAAAGGCTGTGGACACCGCTCTGAGCCGTCTCGACCAGGGAACATTCGGGCTCTGCGAGACGTGTCACAGCAGTATTGAAGCGGAGCGCTTGCTGGCCAATCCGTTGGTGCGCTTCTGCCTGGACCATCTTACGAGCGCCGAACAGCGTGCCTTGGAGAGTGATCTTTCCCTGGCCGCACGC
>JAUTWY010000029.1 GCA_030838305.1 Acidobacteriaceae bacterium | reverse complement strand
AAAGCCACTTTGACGCAGTCTACTTGGATGAGCGCCGGATGGGTTTCATCAGCGAAGAGTTTCGATCGCTGATGCTCGAAATCTGGAAAGTGAAATTTCTGCAGATGCCTCGCTTTCGCGAGCTCGTCAGTGGAATGCCGCTTCAGGTGCGGCTGGAACATTTTCTCAATGACGGCGATTCACCCGACATCCCTATCCCGATCTACGTGGGCTACTTGAACCAAATCCGCGACTTGGCCCGACACCGCCGCCGATAAATGATCACGTGTGGATCTAGGCAAGTGATTATGTGGGGACAGCCGCGCTCGGCTCTCCGTCGAGCGAAGCTCGATGGTTTGGCTCCCATCGCTACCACAGCATTTGACCGCCTCCATCACTCGTTGGATAATAAAACGAGTGCCCCCTCGTTCAACGGTAGGACACCTGCCTCTGGAGCAGGGTATCGGGGTTCGAATCCCTGGGGGGCAGCCAAGTCCTTTCTTGTTGTCTCAACTCCCCACATATTGCGCATACAGGCTGCGCGCGATTCCAGTATCAGTGGTTCCTTTGATAATCGCCCGCCCATCGGGGAACAGCGTCATTTCATAAGGCTCGCGCCAGAATTTCAACACGAATTCGTTGTGGCGCACCCTGCCATGCGACTCCAGCCGGCGGTGCATCTCGGTAAAATCCATGGGCCTCGCACGCTCGTGAATCTGCACTGAGTTCCGTCCGCACATCGTGATATGTGGGCGCCCCTCGCCCGCCAAATGCACGAAATCCCGCTTCCCGCACGTTCGGCAGCCCGCCCGTGGATTCGCCGCCGCGATCTCTGCCTGCTCGCTGCTCCAAACATCAAATGACCAAAGCGTTTTCCGCAATCGCACTGCCGCCTCGCCCCCAATCAATAACTTTATGGCTTCCGTCGCTGCGATCGAGGCCACCAGGTTCACGGCGGAATTTAATATTCCCGAGGTTTCGCAGGATTCAACCAGCCCTCCCGGCGCGTCTGGGAAAATGCACGACAGGCACGCAGTCTTTTCGGGCACCACATTCAGGCTGACCCCGTAACTGCCTACCGCGGCCGCATAAATCCAGGGCACCGAATTCTTAACCGCATAGTCATTCAACAAATACCTGGTTTCAAAGTTATCGGTTCCGTCGAGGATTACGTCCATTCCCTCAAGTAATACATTAACGTTGCGCGGGACCACATCCTCGACTCGTCCCTCCACCACAGTCTCCGAATTAAACGCCGCAATCTTTCGTGCTGCTGCGACCGCCTTGGGCAACGACTCGGCTGCATCCTGTTCCTCGAATAGTGATTGGCGTTGCAGATTGCTTGCTTCCACGTAATCACGGTCGATAATGCGCAGCGTCCCAACGCCGGCGCGCGCCAGCAGTGACGCGAGCGCCGAGCCGGTGGCTCCGCAGCCTACAATCGCCACTCGTCCCGCAGCGAGCCGCCGCTGGCCCTCCGCTCCGATGCCGCGAAACAGAATCTGCCGCGAGTACCGTTCCTCGAACTTTTCTCTCTCCACGCCCTGCCTCAAGGAGGTCATCAGTTTGCCCGTGCAAAACCTTTATTATAGAAGTCTGGAGTGCATCCGCCGCCAGAATGCACAACATAGGCCTTCCGCGCTTCATCGAATGCCGGCAACGGGCCAAGGACACTATTTGCTGAGACGGTACGCGTCATTCGTCATATGGATTATGGCATCGCTCGGCCCGGTCGCCAGCGGTAGATCGGCGGCCTCCGCCGCCCTGCATCGGTCGCAGGAGCCTCAGGCTCCTGGATCCTCTTCAACTCTCGCACCCATGGCCGCTTACGCAGGACGTACGGTCCAATCCATCGAATTACCGGGCGCCCCGGACAGCGAACACCTGCTGCAAATGCTACCGCAAAAATCCAGCGAACCGCTTGACCGCGACCAGATCCGCGAGAGCATCCGTATCCTCTTTGCTACCGGACTCTTCTCTGACATTCAGGCGGAGGTCATTCCTTCCGGTTCGGCGGTGCGTCTGATACTTACCACGTCGCTCAATTTTTTTGTCGGCGCCATCGACGTTGAAGGTGCACCCAGCCATCCCAACTATAACCAGATCGTCAATGCCTCGAAGTTCCAGCTCGGCGAACTTCACACTCCCGACAAACTTGACCGCGCCCTGAAGAATATTCGCCAGCTCCTGCAGGAAAACGGCTACTACCGTGCACGCGTGACTGCGGAAAGCATTTCCCATGCCGCCACGCAGCAGATCAACATTCTCTTTCACATCACCGCGGGAGAGCCTGCTCACGTGGGCGAGGTCAAGGCTACTGGTAGCTCAGCCTTCTCCCAGCAGCAGTTGCAGGACATTGCCAAAATGCATACCGGCGATCGTGTCACCGCCGCTCGCGTCACCAATTCTCTTCAGCGCCTGCGCAAAAAATTTCAGAAGCAGCATCGCGTCCTGGCGCAAGCTTCCATCGCTGAGCAAAAATACAATCCCTCATCCAACGCCGTCGACTACACCTTCCTGCTCGAGCCCGGGCCTGTAGTCGTGATCTATGTGCAGGGCTATCACATCAGCCGCGGTGCGCTGAAGAAGGAGATCCCAGTTTACGAAGAAAACGCCCTCGATGACGATCTTCTGAATGAGGGACAGCGTAATCTACTCGACTATCTCCAAAGCCGCGGCCACTTCGACGCTACCGTCGAGTTCCACAAAGAAACCGCTCCGGACACGCTTCGCGTCATCTACCGGATCGATCCCGGAGCTGTACACAAATTCGATCTCATCGAGATCACAGGAAACAAGTATTTCTCCCGGCAAATACTTCGCCTTCGCCTCCGGATTCAGCCCGCGGGCAGGCTTTTGTCCCGTGGACGCTACAGTGGGACCTTACTCAAGAGCGATGTCGCTGCTCTCCAGGCTCTCTATGTCTCCAACGGATTTCGCCAGGCCAAAATCGAGACAAAGGTCGATGACAACTATCACGGCGCAATGAACCGTTTGGCGGTTCACATCCAGATTGAAGAAGGTCCGCAGACTCTGGTCGGAGCACTTCAAATTGTCGGCAACCAGAAGATCGGCGCCCCGGCATTTCCTGAACTCAGTACCGCTGCGGGCCAGCCTTATTCCGAGCAGAATCTCGCTAACGACCGTGAATCCATCCTGAGCTACTACTTCAACCATGGCTTTTCCAACGCCACTCTCGATATCACCACCAAACCATCGCTTCACCAAGCCAATCGCGAAGACGTGACTTACACAATTCAGGAGGGCGAGCAGTTTTTCGTCAATCGGGTGATGGTAGGAGGCCCCGATCACACTCGGGACTACGTGGTTCAGCGCGAGGTTCAAGTGACTGCGGGGACGCCTCTCAGCCAGCAAGATCTCCTTGACACTCAGAGCAAACTCTACGATCTTGGCATCTTCAGCCAGGTCGACACCGCCGTGCAGAATCCGGATGGTTCCGATCCAAAGAAAAACGTTCTTATTCAGGTGCAGGAAGCCAAGCGTTACACCTTTACCTACGGCGTCGGACTGGAATTCGAAACCGGGTTACCTTCCGGAACCAATTCTCCCGCGGGGTCAACCGGAGTGAGCCCACGTGTCGGATTCGATGTCACGCGTCTTAACATGTGGGGGCGGAATCAGACCTTAATCTTTCAGTCCCACGTGGGCCGGTTGCAACAACGAGGTTTGATTAGTTACGAAATTCCGAAACTCTTCAATAACGACCGTCTGAAACTTTTTTACACCGCTTTTTACGACAACAGTCTTGACGTGGCCACCTTCACTTCGCAGCGGCTAGAAGGGAAGGTCGATCTCCGCCAGGAAATCGGGAAACAGCAACCGAACCGCTCCAGCTCTGTTACCTACCGCTTCGACTACCGCCGTGTGAAAGCCAGCAACTTCGCTGCCGATTTTTCTCCTGCGCAATTCAGCTTGTTCTCTCTCCCGGCTCGCGTCGGCGGCCCGGGATTAACCTACATCCGCGACCAGCGCGACAATCCGCTGGAAAGTACCAAAGGGCAATACTTCACTTTCGACAGCTTCGCCGCCTCTAGTTATTTTGGCTCTCAGGCTGATTTCGGCCGCGTTCTCCTACAGGATTCCACTTATTATGCCTTCGGGCGCACCAACCACAAGTTTGTGTTCGCCCGTTCCACTTCGATCGGCCTGGAACAAGTCACCCGGGGCACTCGAGTGCTGCCCCCCGGCGCCTGTCAGGTCAGCAATTTGAGCACGCGTTGCGCGGGGAACATTACCGTCATCCCATTACCCGAACTTTTTTTCTCGGGCGGCGGCAACTCCCATCGCGGCTTTGGGTTAAATCAGGCGGGTCCGCGCGATCCAGGGTCAGGGTTCCCGGTTGGCGGCTCGGCGCTTTTTGTAAATAGTGAGGAACTTCGTTTTCCCTCGGTCAGCTTACCCTACCTGGGAGAAGGTTTCGGTTTCGCTGTCTTTCACGATATGGGCAACGTATTCACCGCCGGCCACGATATGCTCAAGGGCCTTTTGCGCTGGCACCAGCCCAATCCCGCGCAATGCCTGCAGGCGGGAGGAGTAGCCGACATCCCGTGCCAGACGCAGTTCAACAACAGCGGCTACGACTATACTTCGCACGCCGTAGGCATCGGGTTGCGTTATAAGACACCCATTGGTCCCCT
>JAUTWY010000027.1 GCA_030838305.1 Acidobacteriaceae bacterium | reverse complement strand
AAATATCGCCACTACATAGCCGGCTCTAAAAGTGCATGAGAGCATCCATTGCGAGGTAATGACTTTCGGCTCGCGAATGCCATTCCCGGGCTTAATCTGGATTGATTCCGCGCCTGTCAATGGACTCGTCCGTTTTTTCCAGTTCCTTCAGGAACTTGTTGTAGTCGCGCCATACATTTCGCCACTGATCCGCAGCCAGTCTTTGTGAAGTTGTGCGTGGCTTAGTCGAACAGAGCGCCACAGTGAGTATCGCGGCGATAACCTGTTGGTCTTCCATTCTTCTCTCCTCGTAAGAACTTGTACGACTCGCTCGGCTGTTAACCGCCCAGTCGGTCGGCTAGCCGACTGCCCGCGCTTCCTGAGCCCAGAATCGTTCGCGAAGAACCCTTTTGAGGATCTTGCCGGAACCGCTTTTCGGTAATTCGGTATCTGAAAACTCGACGCGGCGAGGGATCTTGTAATTCGCCAGGAATTGCCGGCAATGGGTGGTGAGATCGTTCGCGCTCATGGCCATTCCGGGCTTCCGCACAACGCAGGCCATCACGATTTCACCCCATTGTGAATCAGGGATCCCGAAGACCGCCACTTCACGAACTGCGGGATGCTTGTAGATGACCGCTTCGACCTCGCCGGAATAAACATTTTCCCCACCGGTGACGATCATGTCTTTCAGGCGGTCGAGGATGTAGAAATAGCCGTCCGAATCCTGATAGCCGATGTCTCCCGTGCGAAACATTCCGTTTCGAAATGCGAGGGCGGTGTCTTCTGCATCGTTCCAGTAGCCTCGCATGACATTGGCGCCGCGTGCGACCAATTCGCCGTGCTGCCCGACTTCCACTTCCTTTCCTGTCTCGTCTTCGACTCGCAGATCAATTCCTGGACAGGGCCGCCCACAAGATAGGAGCTTGCCCTCGACATGCTCCTGATCTTCGAGACCTGTGAGGAAGCCGGTCTCACTGAGTCCGTAGCTCTGGAGAAGTTTTACGTTCGGCAAAAGCTTTCGAGTGCGACGCACAAGTTCCGGCGCCATGGGAGAACCGCCGTATGCCAGAATCTCGAGGCTGCTCAAGTCATACGGTTTTGCTTCGGGCATCTGTGTCAGCAGGTTCACCATTGTTGGCACGAGCACCGTGTGAGTTACGCGTTCGTGTTGGACCAACTCACAGAAACCTTGCGGGCTGAATTTTGGAATTGTGACTTGGCGCGCACCGAAAGCCGGCGCTGCGAACATGGCGGGAAAATCGGCGATGTGAAAAATCGGTGCTGCATGCAGATAGACTCCACCTTCTCGGTATCCCATCCAATAGCTGAAGTGGTCCAGGTTCGCCAGGATGTTGGCGTGCGTCACCATGACGCCCTTGGGCCGGCCTGTGGTGCCGCTCGTGTAGATGAGGGCTAGAATTGCTTCCGGATCATAAACAGGATCTGGACAGGAGTCGTTCCGAACGTCGAACGGCTCTTCGTCGATCACGAGTTGCCACGGAAGCTGCACCGCAGGCTTCGGGAGTGAGGAATGCCGCACCAGCCCGCGCGGTTTTGCATCAAGCAGAACTCGGTCGATTTCAGCTGCGGAGAGCCGCGCGTTTATCGGGACTGCAGTAACGCCGAGCCAGCTGCAGGCGTAGACCAACTCAATGTAGTCAGGAGAATTCGGCAACAGAAGCGCAAGGCAGTCGCCCGCCGCAAAACCCTTGGCGGCGAGCGCGGCCGCAATGTTCCGGACGCGCTCGTGGAGCGCCTTGAAAGAAACAGCGGCGCCGTCGACGACCAGCGCCGTGCGTTGCGTGTAATACCGGGATGCCCGGCCGAGCGAATGAAAGTAAATCATCGTCTGCTGTCCAATGAAGAAGTGCCTGGAATCGCGAAGCACCAACCAGAGAACTTCACTGAGTGAAGCTAGTTGCCCCCGGCGGTGGCTGCTTCGGCCGCCTCTTCGCCCTTTGCGCGGGTAGCCAGCAGTTCCAGCAGCATGGCGTCGCGTTCACGGTTGAGTTCATCAACTGAGCGGTTGCCTGCCTCTTTTTGCACGCCGTCGATAATCGCTTGCTTCACCTGAGGACTGAATTCCGTGATCGTTCCCAGGTCTTTCCACCACGAGGCTACTGGCCCGGAGAGGTGCTCCATGAAGTGGTGAATTCCGCCCGGACCACCGGCGAGATGGAACAGCAGATTCGGACCCATCACTCCCCAACGCAGTCCAGGCCCCCAGCACACGGCCGCGTCCGAGTCAGCTACATCCAATACGCCCCGCTCGATGAGATAGACGACCTCACGATAAAGCGCCGCCTGAAGGCGGTTAGCCACGTGGCCGACGACCTCTTTGCGGACATGAATCGGTTTCTTGCCAATCGATTCGTAAAAAGAGATTGCACGCTGGACAGTTTCCGGCGATGTTTTTTCGCCCGCCACTACTTCAACGAGCGGCACCACGTGAGGAGGGTTGAAGGGATGTCCGATGACACATCGTTCGGGATGCTTACAGGCGGACTGCATCGTACTCATAGTCAGTCCGGAGGAACTCGAGGCGATGATCGCATCCGGCCGAGTCGCCGCATCCATATCGGCGAAGAGCTTGATCTTGAAGTCCTTCCGTTCGGGGCCGTTCTCCTGCACCAGGTCGGCATCCGCGAGCGCCGCCTTCAAATCCGTTGTGAACTTCAGGTGATCGCGCGACGCGTTCGGGGAAAGGCCAATGACGGTGAGATCTTTCCAGGCGGCGTCAATGTAACGGCGCAGGTTGGTTTCGGCGTCGGGCGCCGGGTCCGTTGCGGTGACATTGAGTCCACGAGCAAGGTAAAGTGCCGCCCAACTCGCGCCGATGACTCCGGTGCCTACAATTGCTACGTTGCGAATCTCTCTGCTCTTTGCCATA
>JAUTWY010000011.1 GCA_030838305.1 Acidobacteriaceae bacterium | reverse complement strand
ATCGAGAGAGATTTTCCGGGCGATTCCAGATCCCCACCGATGAGCTGGGTGTCAGGCGGATGGCCTCGGGAGAGGGCGCTTCGTGGATGCAAAAACTCTTTTTCGGCGACATTGGGGCAAGGCCCCCTTTCTCGTGCTCGTCGGGAAACGACAACGACTTCGATTACCACACATAACGCTTGAATGAATTGTCATCACGCGTAAGAAGCCGGAGAAAGCGTATGTGCACGAAAAGCTTGTCACGGCCGAACTCCCTCTCAGATACGTGATTGTCTTGCAATCGTGCTGGCAGCCGAAACTCCGCCTTTGACTGGAGCTCACCCGCCTGCCAGCGTTGTACACCGAATGCGCCAAAAGCTCCGCGGGCACTGCAATACCCGAGTTCATCGACAGGCCATTGCAGATAGACACGGGAAATCGGACGCGGTTGATCAAGTATGCTCTTCAACGGGAAATAAGAAACGCCTTCGGCCACCGCTTTTCTCGCGTCTGCTTGGGTCGATCCGGCGTTCAAGCATGTTTCTGGGTGCATCTTTCTTGACTGCTCGTTCCAAAACAATGTATCGTCACGGGCGTGGCAAGACCAAAAGCATTTGTCGAGGAACAGGCGCTGGACGCGGCGATCGACGTGTTCCGGGAGCATGGGTTCGAGGGTACTTCGGCCGAGATGCTGGTGCGCGCGTTGAGGATCGGTCGGCAGAGTCTCTACGATACCTTTGGTGACAAATGGCAGCTCTACCTTTCCTCGGTGCGCCGCTATGTCGGCGCCGAGACCCGGGCTCATGTTCTTGCACTGCGAAGCGGCCAGCATGCCATTGATGGCATCCGGGCCATGATCGATCGCGTGGTTGCCGATGCCGCCCAGAGCTGCCTGGGCGTCAACTCAATCTGCGAGTTCGGGCGTAGCCGCCCGGACCTGGCGGATATCCACGATGCTGCGGCACGTGCGATCAGCGCGGCAATCGTTATGCGAGTTCGTGAAGCGCAGACCGAAGGCGATGTTGCGGCTGAGCTCGATGCGAAAGATGCGGCGCGATTTCTATCGGCAAGCTTCACCGGAATCCGGGTTGCTGCGCGCGGTGGCGCGACTGCCAGAGAGCTGCGTGCCCTCGGGCGCCTAGCGTTGCGGGCCTTGCAATGAAGCAGCCCGCTTTTGTTTACCTTATTCTGGAATGATTATTCAATATTGAGGTGCAGAAATGAAGGCAATAGTCATAAACCGCCCAGGTGGAACAGAAGTACTGGAAGTGGTTGATCGCCCGGATCCGGTCCCCCACCCGGGACAAGCGCTGGTCGAAGTCGCGGCGGCGGGAGTGAACTTCATGGACACGGGGGTGCGGCGTGGCCAGATGTGGACCGAAATGCCGTTGCCTCGGGGCATGGGCGTAGAAGGGATGGGACGCATACTTGCAGTCGGTGACGGAGTGAACAGCCTCCGGCCCGGCCAACGAGTCGCCTGGGTGTATGCGCCCGGAAGTTATGCTGAACGCATCTGCCTGCCGATCGATGCTCTTGTGCCTGTGCCGGATGTGATCGACGATCACACCGCCGCTGCGGTGATGATGCAGGGACTGACAGCCAGTCACTTCGCAACCAATTTCTATTGCGTGCAACAGGAAGACGTGGCTCTCGTGCACGCTGCGGCGGGTGGCCTCGGGCTTTTACTGACCCAGATCATCAAGTTGAGAGGTGGCCGGGTGATCGGTCGCGTATCCAGCGAAGACAAGGTTGCTATCGCGAAGGATGCGGGCGCCGATCATGTGATTGTGGATACCGAAGGACACTTCGCAAGGGAAGCGATTCGCCTGTCCGGTGGCGAAGGTGTCCATGTCGTGTATGACGGGTCGGGGCCGATGACTTTCCAGGCGTCGCTCGATTCGCTCCGCCGCTGCGGCACTTTCTGCTGGTATGGGCCGGTTCTGGGCGGTCCAGGACCTCTCGACATTATGAGCTTGCCGAGGAGTATCAAGATCGGCTACGCCGTCTTCCTCGACCATGTGTCCACACCGGCGCTGCTCCGAACCCATTCCGCCCAGTTGTTCGACTGGATTGCCCGCGGTGTCCTGAAGGTCAGGATTGGCGGTACCTATCCGCTTGCCGAAGCCTCACGGGCACACGCGGATATGGAGAGCCGCACCACCACCGGCAAGTTACTGCTGATTCCCTAGTCTGGGGGCACGAGGGTCGAAGCCTGCAATTGCAGCGGCCTCGAGACCGCTAGTAAAACACCCGCCGCAACATTGGGACTGCAGCGGGCGCCTCACGACGGCGGCCATCCGATTGACTGACATGTTTCTGACCAGCCGTCGCAACCTCCCTGCAGCCGAAATATGAGACTAACCAACAGTCGGATCAGATGCTAAAATCGATAACTGAATTCAACACCATAGGTCGCGGGCCGACCCATATATCGACTCAAGGTATCTCCGATGGTATTAATCGCGGTCCAGTAGGTAGTGTTTGTAACATTCCTACCCCAGATTCTGGCCTCCCAACGATCGTCAGTACCTCAGATGCCAGCCCGCAGGTCCAACGTCGGAGCACCTGAAGAAATCCTACGGGGTAGGCACCGGAACCTTGCGCGAAGCTTTGGCGCTGCTGGCGACGGACGCCTTGGTCACGGTGCAGGATCGACGTGGACTTAGGGTAGCCCCCATATCCATCGGCGATTTCTACGACATCACTGAGACTCGAGTCTTGCTCGAGTGTGACGCTCTACGGGCGACCATTCAAACCGGGAAGGACGCATGGGAAGGCTCGTCTGAGAGCCGCCACTTGACCCGATGGGCGGGATCTCACGTTTGATGATGGAGCGTTGCGGCACGGAATTGCCTGTCCATGGCGAATTGCAATTCTGCCGCAGTCGGCGACTGAGTCATAGACTTGGACTTGCGAACGCCGCCAACCGCGGCCATTGTTGCAGCATGCGGGATTGGCTCGTCCTGATCGCTCATCTCATCGTCACGACCATCAGGACTGTGACTCCCGGGGTGCCCCCGCAGTCATCGCCGAATCGCTTCTTCTGAAGCATCAGTTGCTGATCCTGAACCGAACTCGAAAGAGGGCACCGACGCTCCACGCCCTCGACCGTATCCTGCTGGGTCTGGGTGCGATACTCATGTCTCCTCAGCGCATACTGAAAGTCGCGGTTGCCATCAGGCCCTCGACGCTGTTGCTATTTCACCGAGCGCTGGTCCGGCGTAAGTATCAATGGCTGTTTTCTTCGAAGACCGGGCGTCGACCCGGACCCAAAGGCCCATCAAAGGAACTGATTGCAGCATCCTCGAGATCAAACGCCTCAATCCGCGCTTTGGCTGCCCCCGCATTGCCCA
>JAUTWY010000007.1 GCA_030838305.1 Acidobacteriaceae bacterium | reverse complement strand
TACCTCCCCAGAGCAGACATGGTTTGGCAGACAAATCGGGCGACGGATAACAACATAACGGGGCTCCTCTTGCCGCAATCGATCATCGCTCCAATTTCAGGGCCCGTTCCGGTGGCAACATCGATGGGAAGCGTCTGGGGAAGTGCGGCGGGACTTTTGTTTTCGTGGGAGCCGGTCGATTTTGGATATCGGGGAGCGAAAGTAGACGCGGCACGCGCCGGGCGGGATCGAGCCACTGCGGAAGCTTCTTTGACGCGACTGGATGTAGCGGTCGCCACCGTGAATTCCTACTTGACGGTTGTGGCCGCCCAGGGAACCGTACGCGCCGCGGAAGCCGATGTTGAGCGGCGCGAAACCTTTCACAAGGCGGTTCGCGTGCTGGTCGATAATAAACTGCGTGCGGGAGCGGATGGTTCTCGTGCGGACGCAGAACTGTCGCGGGCCAGAGTTAACTTAGCCCGTGCCCAGCAACAGGAAAACATCAGCAAGGCCGTGTTAGCCGATATTCTTGGCTTGCCGGACGTCTCGGTGGAGGTCACGGAGGGTCCGCTCCTCGGGGCACCTCCGCAAGAATCTACACAGATGCCTTCGGTGACAAACAATCCCGCTGCGGAAGTGCAACGCGCACGTGTGAAAGAGGCCGAGGCTCAAGTTCATGTCCTCGACCGTTCCTATTATCCAAAGCTCTATCTTCAATCGTCGGTGTATGGACGCGGAAGCGGCTGGGATCCGGCGGGCAAGTTCGAGGGTGCTGCGTCAGGCCTAGGCCCGGATCGTGCGAACTGGGCAGTTGGGTTGACGGTAACGTTTCCTGCGTTCGACATCTTCGCAATTCGATCCCGAAAGGCGATTGAATCCGCAAATGAACGCGCAGAAGCCGCTCGCTACGATCAAACCGTACAAGACCTGACCGGGCAATTGCGCAAGGCACAGGCTTCGCTCGAAGGGGCGCGCCAGGTCGCAGAGAACACTCCTGTGGAACTGGATGCTGCGCGGACCACCGAGACTCAGCAACGCTCGCGTTACCAAGCAGGGTTAGCAACTTTGATCGATGTAGCGGACGCACAAAGCCTACTCGTGCAGGCAGAAACTGACGACGCTCTCGCGTGGCTGGCCGTTTGGCAAAACTTGGCTTCGGTCGCCGCGTCGCAAGGGGATCTCGCGCCGTTTTTGCAGTTTCTGCACCAGAAGACGCAAGGAGGCCCATAGCGCCATGTGGCTAATTCGGCAAGCGCTACGGCGTCCAATCACAATCATGGTCATCGTGGCGGCCATAGCGCTTTCGTCGATCCTGGCCGTTATGCGAACGCGCATCGACATCTTTCCGACGCTGGACCTGCCAGTTATTTATGTCGCGCAACCTTATGGCGGCATGAGTCCACAGCAAATGGAAGGGTTTCTCTCCTATTACTACGAGTATCACTTCCTGTACATCAATGGCATTGAGAGCGTGGAGGCAAAGTCTATTCAGAGTACGGCTTTGCTACGGCTGAGTTTTCACGCCGGCACGAACATGAACGAAGCGCTTGCGCAGACCGTTTCTTACGTCAATCGTGCACGCGCCTTCATGCCTCCGGGAACTGTTTCACCCTTCGTGATCCGTTTCGACGCCGGGACTTTGCCGGTAGGCTACCTAGTCTTCTCAAGTCCATCACGAACGTTATCTGAATTACAGGACCTGGCGCTGAATCGGGTTCGTCCGGTATTCGCAACACTGCCGGGCGTCTCATCGCCGCCTCCCTTTGGCGGCAATCAGCGAACGATCGTAATTAACGTTGACCCGCAGAAATTGCATGCCTATGGGCTATCACCGGACAGCGTAGTGCAGGCTCTGACGACCGGAAATAGTATTCAGCCGGCAGGAAATGTCGACCTGGGCTCGACGAATGCCATGGTCACAACCGATTCCACCGTGACGCAGATCGATGACCTGCTGAACATTCCGTTGCATCCGGGTTCGGGGGCCTCCGTCTACGTACGCGACGTCGGCAGCGTGAAGGACACCTCGGATGTTCTCGCTGGCTATGCGCTGTTGAACGGCCAGCGAACCGTTTACATACCGGTTACCAAACGGCCCGATGCTTCCACGATCACGGTCGTGAATGAAGTGCGTCAAAATATCGGACGTTTTCAGTCACTCATTCCACAAGACATCAAGATCACCTACGAATTTGACCAGTCGCAGTATGTGCGCGCTGCGCTTCTCTCGGTGCTGCGTGAAGGCCTGATCGGGGCGGCGCTCACAGGACTGATGATTTTGTTCTTCCTGGGGGACTGGCGGAGTTCCCTCATCGTGGTCATCACAATTCCATTTGCACTGTTGATGGCGGTGGTGTTGCTGCGACTCACTGGGCAGACGATCAACATTATGACTCTCGGCGGCCTGGCCCTTGCGGTCGGCGTGCTGGTCGATGAAGGCACAGTGCTGATGGAAAATATCCACGTGCACCTGGCTCAAGGAGAGAAAAAGGCGCAAGCGGTTCTCGCGGCCAGCCGTGAAGTCGCGATCCCGCGATTATTAGCGATGCTCAGTGTGCTGGCCGTTTTTCTACCGTCCTTTTTCATGACCGGGCCTTCGCAGTCGCTGTTTGTGCCGTTGTCTCTGGCCGTTGGATTCTCGATGGGTGCCTCGTATTTACTTTCGAGCTCGCTAGTGCCAGTGCTGGCCAATTGGATCCTCAAGCAGGAGAAGACCGACGCAGAACATCCAAAAGAAACGCGGTTTGACCGTTTCCGCAAACGCTTCCAACGTATCTTGGAGGGCATCATGGAATTCCCCAAGTTGCTGCTCGGTGCGTACGCGTTGGTCGCGTTGCTGATTATCGTATTGCTGGGCCCCAGATTGGCCCAGGAAATCTTCCCGTCGTCGGCGTCCACGCAATTCCGTTTACGAATTGATGCGCCCGATGGCACACGCGTGGCTGTGACCGAGGCCCTGGTTCAGAAAGTGTTGGCCGCAATCGCCCGCGAGGCAGGCGCCGGCAATCTCGATCTGACTCTTGGCTATATCGGGACCCAACCTTCTTCGTACCCGATCAATACGGTGTTCCTGTGGACCAGTGGACCGCAGCAGGCCATCATGAACATCGGACTAAATCCGGGCGCGAAAATTTCGCTGCACAACCTCGAAGAGGACCTGAGGCAAAAGCTACCGCAGGAATTTCCAGGCACGCATTTTTCTTTTGACCCTGGCGATCTCGTCAGTCAAATCCTGAACTTCGGCGCGCCTTCATCCGCAGAAGTGGCCATCATTGGGCCGCAGTATGCCGACGTGCAGAGCTATGCGAATCGAGTTCAGCAAGAACTCGCAAAAGTAAAAGAATTGCGAGATGTCGAATTCGAAGAGCCGCTGCGCTATCCAACAGTAAACGTTCACGTGGACCGGGTGCTGGCTGGCCAGCTCGGGGCAACTGCGAATGATGTAGGCGCGGCTGTAGTCTCTTCTACCGCTTCGAGCCGTTTTATTGCTCCCAACTATTGGCGTGATCCCAAATCCGGTGTGAGTTACCAAGTCCAAGTGCAGGTGCCTCAACCCGCGATGACTTCGCTGAAAGATATTCAAACCATTCCCGTAAATAGCAGTACAGGAACGCACCCGCTGTTAAGCCAGGTCGCCGATGTGCAATCGACTACCGCGCCGGGAGAGTTAGACCGGCAGAACGGCATGTGGATGATCATCGCCTCCGCGAATGTCGGCAACAACGACTTTGCACGAGCCGCCAAGGAGATTGATCGCGCTATCGCGAATGCAGGGCAGGCGCCTCGTGGCGTTACGACTCAGGTACGCGGACAGGTGAGCGCGCTTAAACAAATCTTTGCTCAGTTAACTATCGGTCTGGCGCTGGCAGTAGTTGTAATTCTGCTGCTGCTCACGGCGAACTTTCAATCGTTGCGGCTCGCTCTGATCGTCATCTCTAGCGCCCCGGCTGTACTCATCGGGGTCATCCTAATGCTCTTAATCACGGGCACAACGCTGAACCTCGAAAGTTTCATGGGCACCATCATGGCGATTGGCGTTGCGGTGGCAAACGCGATTCTGTTGGTCACCTTCGCGGAACAAAATCGCCGGAATGGCGCTGACCCCGTTTCAGCGGCACGGTCGGCTGCCGCTGAGCGGCTACGGCCCGTGCTGATGACCAGTTTCG
>JAUTWY010000631.1 GCA_030838305.1 Acidobacteriaceae bacterium | reverse complement strand
TCGCGCGCGTGGAGAATCAGATTGACGCGTACAAGCGCGTCGCTGATTTTTTGCTGGCGCATGTGCCGCCGGCGGACTGCAGTTGTTCGCTGACGGAATAACGCTCAAGCCTTAACCTCTGGTAGTGGGTCAGTTTCAAACTGACCCACTACCTAACCTCTTCCAGTCTTGATTCTCGCAGGTAGAGAAACAGTGGCAAGCAGAGCGAGACGCCGACCGTCAGTAACCCCAGAACTGGAAGCCATCGCCGGGGAATATTCAGCCGTGCGCTCTCGACACGCATAACGACGATCAGAACCAGAGCCGAGACCAGTACATCCATGCCGAAGAATGGGCTGATGCGGTTGGCGAATAGCTCGCGCGAGAAGAGCGGAAGGTTCATCCCATGCTGCATCAGCCACGGAACGAACTGCCAATAAGGAAGCACCGCTCCGACGAAACAGAGCACGAGGTAAATCGTCTTTGGTTTCATTCCGGCAATTTAGCAGAACGAGTGATTGGGCGTGTCAAACGCGAGACGACGATGAATGCTGAGTTCTTGAGAGAGGCACAGCTACGTCGCGGATGATGGCTTCGACCAATCCCGGGATGGTGAACTCTTTGGCTGCGACATGCGCGCGTAAACCCAGTTCGCGCAACGTCGATGAGGTAACGGGTCCAATGGAAGCAAGCTGTATTCCCACGAGGTTCGGCTTGCGCGAGCCGAGTAGGGCCACAAAATTGCGGACGGTCGATGAACTCGTGAACGTAATAACGTGCGGCCGCTGCTTTTGACTTTTCAGCGCGGCTTGCAGGCGCTTGCGAGACGATTGCGGAATGACGGTTTCGTAAGCTTCCACCACGTCGACGCGCGCCCCGGCCCGGCGCAGTTCACGCGGAATCACGTCGCGCGCAACTTTGGCGCGCACCAGCAGTACCCGCTTTCCCTTTACTCGGCGGCGCAGGCTGCGCACCACGGATTCGGCCACGTACTCTTGGGGGACAATGTCCACTTTGACGCGGCGCTGCTCGATGGCTTTTTGTGTCGCGGGGCCGATGGCGGCGATGCGCAAGAGGCGGCCCTCAACGGCGGAAGCCGGGTTCTGTATTCTGCCTGTAGTGGCACGACTGAAGTCGCGCCCTTCCCGAGCATTTGTGGGCTTAAGGTTCAGCTGAGCCAGACGTTCCCACATCGCTTCGACGCCGTTCACGCTGGTAAGGATGAGCCAGTCGTAATCGCGAAGATTCTGCAGCGCTGAATCCAGAGGTTTGAAACTGTGCGGCTTGCGGATTTCGATGAACGGAATTTCCAATACCGTTGCGCCCAGTTTGCGCAATTCACGCGAGAGGGCTCCGGCCTGATGCCGGGCGCGGCCTACAAGAATGCGGACTGCTTTCAGCGGTAGACTGGTAGAGATTGAGGCTTTCTTTCTCATGGTTAGTGTTGGCGGGCAGAGCCTGCCCTGAGTTTGCCGAACGGAGTTGCCCGCCGCACACGACCTTATAGGCTCTCCTGCTTTTTTCGCACGTGCAGAACTTTATCGACTTCTGCGATCACAACGCCAGCATCATCTTTTACTTCTACCAAGAATACAGGCTCGTACTTCGGCAGAGTTTTGAGTTTCTCGCGAATGTCATCGATCTGGCTGTCGGCGAGGCGAAACGCAACACGGACAGTTCCCTTCCCCGGCTTTCGGTAGCGGATGGTCGCAGCTTTGTCCCAGACGACGTAGTCGGGGCCCAGATTCGCCATCAGCATGAGCATATAGAAGGCGTCGGTGACGGCAAACAACGATCCGCCGAAGTGCGTGCCGACGTAGTTCGCGTTCCAAAAGCGCAGCTTCATCTCCAGGTCGACGGACTTCATATCCGGCGCGATGTGCTTGATACGGATGCCGGCGCCGAGAAATGGCGGCCACAGGTTGATCCAGCGGCGCAGGCGGCCCGGACGACTGGCGCCGCCGAGAAGTTGCATGAGGACGTTGCCGCTCATTGTAGGGCTTCCCCAGCGCCTAGGGGCTTCATCGGTGGAAAATGTTGCGGCACGCCTGCAAGGCGTGCCCTGATACGCATCCTTCGCAACTCGGCGCTCATGGTTGCGGGGGGACCGCCAGGCCGCGGCCGTAAACCGCTTCGAGGATTTCGTCGCCGCCGCGGCTGAGCAACGTTTCGCCGACCGTATTGCCCAGCGCTTCGGGATCACTGAGATCGCCGTCGCGCGATTCGCGCAGGAGTTTCGAGCCGTCGGGGTCGGCGACGATGGCGTCGAGGTGAAGCTGGCCATTGCGAATTTCAGCAAACGCACCGATGGGGACCTGGCAGCCTCCGCCGAGGCTGTTCAGCAGCGCTCGCTCGCAAGTCGTGGCGGCACGGGCCGTGGCGTCGTTCAAGAATTCCAAGTGTTCGCGGATGGCGGCGTCATCTTCTCGAATTTCGATGGCCAATGCTCCTTGCCCAGCGGCTGGGCACATTATTTCAGTGGGGATGATCTGCTTGATCAGTTCGGTTTTGTCCAGGCGCTTGAGCCCAGCCGAGGCCAGGATGATGGCGTCGTACTCTCCCTGTTCAAGTTTGCGCAGGCGCGTATCGACGTTGCCGCGCAGGGGATGCAGGTCGAGATCAGGGCGCATGGCTTTGAGCTGTGCCTGGCGGCGCAGGCTGGAGGTGCCCACGCGCGCGCGTCCAGGCAAATCTTCAAAGTTGGAATAGTGGCGGGAGCAGAAGGCGTCGCGCGCATCTTCCCTTTTCGTGACCGCGGCGATTTCGAATCCCGGGGGAAGCTGGGTGGGCAGGTCTTTCAGCGAATGCACGGCGAGATCGACGCGTCCGGCGGCGAGGGCCTCTTCGATCTCTTTGGTAAACATTCCCTTAGTGCCGACCATCGCGAGCGCAACGTCGGTGATCTTGTCGCCCGTGGTATGGATGATTTCGATTTCTACTTCGTGGCCCCGTGCGCGTAGAAGCGCGGAGATGTGGTTGGCTTGCCAGAGAGCGAGCTGCGAGCCGCGGGATCCGATGCGGAGATGAGGCATCAGTTAGGTGTCCCTGCTTCTTTCTTCTGGTTCGCCTCTGACGATTCTGTCTTCCTGTCCCGCAGGTTAAAAAGTCTCCGCACAACGTCAATCACCGTGGTCGCCTCGGCATCGCGCGCGGCTGTTTTCAAGGTGGTGATCGGGGTGTGCATGACTTTGTTGATGATGCCGCGGGTAAGGGCTTCGACGGCCATTTCCTGGTCCGGAGTCAGGGGGCCCATGCGGCCGCGCACGCGATCGATTTCGGCCTGGCGGATAGTCTCCAGATGATCCTGCAAGGACACGATTGTCGGCACCACGTCAAGCGTATTCAGGCGGGCTTCGAAACGTTCGACTTCGCTCGCGATGATGGATTCGGCGATTTCGGCTTCCTTGCGACGGTCGGCGGCATGGCTGCTGGCAGCTTGCTGCAAGTCGTCGATGTCATAGGCAAAGATGCCGTCAAGCTTGGCCATCTCGGGCGAAACATCGCGAGGGACAGCGATATCGATGAAGAACATGGGCCGGTTCTTGCGGCGGGAAAGGAATTGCTCGCCATGCTCGCGGCGGAAGATGGCGTGGGGCGCTCCGGTGGAGGTGATGACGATATCGGCGCGGTCACAATTGTCATACAGGTCGTCGAACTGAATGGCCTGGCCGTTGAACTTCTGTGCCAGCCCGATGGCGCGGTCGTAGGTGCGGTTGGCAACGAAGATTGAGGCACAACCGTGGGCCATCAGATGGCGCGCCGCGAGTTCGCTCATTTTGCCCGCGCCTATGAGAAAAACGTTCTTGTCTTGCAGCGTTCCGAAAATCTTTTTGGCGAGTTCCACCGCAACCGAGGCAATGGAAACCGAAGACGAGCCCACCGCAGTCTCAGTGCGCACGCGCTTGGCGACGGCAAAGGCGCGGGTGAAAAGTTGATCAAGCTGTCCCCGAACCGAGCCCACAGCGCGGGCTGTGGCATAAGCCTCTTTGACTTGCCCGAGAATTTGAGCCTCGCCGACCACCATCGAATCCAGGCTCGAAGCCACGCGGAAGAGGTGCCGAACAGCATCTTTGTCGTGGAACTCATATAGATGAGCGTCGAGTTCAGTGGCCGTCAGATTAAAGTGATCGTGCAGAAAGCCGCGCAAATCGGCCGAGCCGTTAGTTGTATGAGTGACCAGTTCCACGCGATTGCAGGTGGAGATGATCATGCCCTCTTCGATTCCAGGATGTGCGGTAAGATCGCGGCAAGTATCGGGCAGGCGCGACTCGGGGATGGCGAGGCGCTCGCGCACTTCGAGCGGGGCGCTCTTGTGATTCACGCCAATGAGCTGATATCTCATGAGGCGGCAAACCTGTGAATGGTCGAAAAGTAATTGGCGGCCCAGGCCACGACCGCGGCGGCGAAGGCGAAGGTCGCGAGCACCGCGGCGCGGCGTCCGCGCCATCCCGAATTCCATCGCGTGAAAACCATCACCATGTAAACCAACCACATCAGGATCGACAACAGGATTTTAGGATCAGCAAAATCCACATGCCCGTAAGCCGACATGGCCACGATGGAGCCTGTGATCAGGCCGAGCGTCATGAAGGGAAAACCAAGGAGCAACGAGCGGTAGCCGATTTGATCAATCACTTCAAGTGCGGGCAGGAACGAAATGAGGCTGCTGGGTTTCTTGGCCTTCAGGCGGCGCTCCTGCAAGAGATAAAGCAAGCTGGCACCAAAGCTAAGTACGAGGGCGGCGTATCCGGTGAAGATCAGAATGATGTGTGCGATGAGCCATCCCTTATGCTGCACGAATGCCGTCAGCAGGACAGGCTGCTCGTCCACGGCGGCAACGAACGTCAGAAAAAATACGATAGGAAATACGACCACTCCGGGCGACGTGGTCTGGTAAACGGCATAGACGATCATGAAAAACGTCATCGAAAAGAAGGCCAGCAGCGATTCCCCGTTATGCACCGAAGCCCAGACCACGTGGCCGGAGAGAAACAGCTCGACCAGCGAGACGAAGTGGAAAACCATGCCGAGGCTGGCGGCATGAAAGGCGATACGGCTGAAAAGGTCGCTGGTGCGCGTAAGCGCAAAAAAGGCATAGATCAGCCCAACGAAGTAGCAAGCCAGCGCGAAGCGCAACCAGAGTAATGACATACGTCAGGTGAGTATCAGAGTCCGCTAGTTTTAACGCAAGCCGACGCAAAACGAGAGTAAATGTCCCACCTCGTTCCTCGCGTTTTTGCTCGAGGGTCCGCAGACTGCATCCTACACATTATATTCTGCACAGAGAATCGGTGGGGGAACGCCGCAGATCGCGCCTGCATGTGACCTGGATCACAGCTCCTATTCCACGCCCAGACTAGAAAGCGCTTCTTCCAGCAAGCTGGTGTCAATCACGAGACGGCGCCCATGCGTTTTCATATCATCCAACTCATCGAAGGCACGGAAAAGGCGAAGTTTGGCGGCAGCGTATTGTTCTGTGTCGCTAAGTGGACGGGCGTGGGCTTGCGCCCACTCCACCAGCGCTTTTTCGGGCAGGAAAACGCTTACGGCATAGGTGAGTTTGCGGTCTGAGGTGACGTCGAAAACGAACTCCGTCGCCGGGACCTCGGGGTCGCCTGGGAGGGCGGCACGCTGGCCAACGAAGTAGTACTGATAGACATAGCCCTGGGTGCCGGCGTAGGTCTTCATGCGACGGATGGTCATGCCGACATTATGAACGGTCGTTGGGTAGTTTGTCGTTGGCGGTGATTCCGTACGGGGGCAGGTCTCGTAGGAATTACGCCAAAGACGGGCGGACAAGCAGCCGAGGTTGACGCACGAAGTCTTGGATATGTCTCGGCTACGAACTAAGTTCTCTGCACAGATGAGCCGATAGCATCCTTGAAGGCCTCTCAACACCGCTCCTGTCGGTTCATCCCAAGGCCTTCGCGGCCGCTGGACGCTAAGCACAGGCCACGATAACTCCGAGACGGAAAGCTAGCTCCCGCCCTTAGCGGCTGCCGTTGCCGGGAGACACTACTCTTCCGTATTCTGAGGCGCGACTCAGGCGATCGAACATCCGCCAGGCGGCAAGAGAAACCTTACTGATGGCCTGCTCCCCGTCGCGTTCGTTGGTCAGAAACGCGGTCATCACACAAATCACGTAGGGACGGCCGTCCACGAAGACGATGCCAGAGTCGTTGCGCACGCCTTCGAGCGAACCCGGTTTGTTGGCACTCTTCACATCAGCGGGCAGGTCTCGCGGAATCCACGAATCCTTGTTTGTGCTCAGGACCTTGAGGAAATCGGTGGTTGATTCCTTATTGAGCACTTTCCCGTGGTAGATGGCATCGAGCAGCATCATCATTTCGCGTGGAGTGGAAATATTCTCGCGGCCCTGCTTGGCGGCGTCGAGGTCCATCATTTTGCGGCGAAGCCGAGTGTGCGCGAGTCCGAGCGAATCGAGCATGGCGTTCACGTTGTCCATGCCCACACGATCGATGAGTACATTCGTTGCCGAGTTGTCGCTGACCGCGACCATCATGGTGGCGAGATCGCGCAGAGTGATTCTTGTGACACCGGGTGTGAGTCCACCCATGATGTCGCTATCGGGAACCAGATCAGAAGCCTGGACGGTGTAAAGATCGTTAAGCTTGAGCTTGCCTTGCTGCACCTGGAGATAGAGGTTGGCGAGGACTGCAATCTTAATCGAGCTGGCTTGGGCGAAGACTTCGTTCTCGTGTAGAAACGACTGCTCGCCTGTCTTGAGGTCCTCGATAGCTACGCCCATCACGCCGTCGAGGCGCTGGTCGACATCGTGGATAATGGACTCCAACTTTTGCCAGAGGACTTTTGGTTTCTGGTTTGCCAGAGGAGAGGACGATGACGGGGATGGAATCTGCGCTATTGCGGTTGCAGCAAGCAGAAAACAGCAGAAAAAATGTTTCAAGAAAGAATCCTCCGAGCAGGGTCAAATCAAGAGCCAGTTAACCACAGAGGACAGAGAGTGTAACAACAATTTCAGGACACCGAGACCTTGGCTGGCACCCATGGCTCTCCTTGTTCGATGATCTCACCCGTCAATCTTCGCCTCCCGCAGTTGCTTCACCGCGGTCTCGGAGCTGACTGGCGAGTAGTAAACTTCTTTGAACGTATAAGACCGGGCCTTGGTTGCAAGGACCGGCATGATCTCGATGTGCCAGTGGTAATCGTCGTCAATCGTCTTCCAGTAACCAAGAGTCTTTGAAGGATGCAGACTATTGGGCGAGGTGTGCAAAACGAGATGAAAACTCTCTGTCACGGTCCGAACCCGCTGGAGCGTTCGGCGCAAAAGCGCGGCGAGGTTGGTCCGCAGTCCCGGTTTTGACAGGCCTGTTCGCTCGAAAGAGGCTTCATGATTGCGCGGCATAATCCAGGTTTCGTAAGGCACGCGTGGAGCGTACGGTCCTAGAGCAACGTAGTCTCCGCGAGCTTCGATTACGCGCGAAGCCTGGCGCTCCTCCTGGCTGAGAATGTCGCAGAAGACGCAGCGTTCTTTCTGACTAAAATACTCGCGCCCTGCGCGCAGTTCATAAAGCACGCGTCGTGGGACGAACGTGGTGGCCGTGAGTTGCGAGGAGGGATGGCCAAACTCTTGTCCCGCGCTGGAGCCGTAATCCTTGTATAGACTGACATACTTGATGCGCGGATCGCGCTTGAGGTCCATGATACGTTCGGCGGCGAGGCGCAAAAACTGCCCAATCTCATCGTCGCTGGCACTCCAGAGCTGGCGGTCATGCCTGGGATTCTCCACCAAGACTTCATGCGCGCCAACAGAGCTCATGCGGTCATAAATGCCATCGCCGCGGCGGCCGGGTTCGCCTTCAATATGGTAGAGCGGAGCAGGATGCACCATCGAGCGCGCCGACCATCCCGACGTAGCTGGCACAGCGGAGATTACTTGAGTGGCGTCGGGAGCATCGGGACAGAAACGGCAGGCGCCCTCAGGTCGCGGCCCGCCCATGGTTGACTCGTCTCCCGTCATGACCCAGGAACGAGTAATGGGATCTTTGCGGAGTTCCATGTGCTAGGTAAACACTGTGAGAGAAGGAGAGTCAACTGCCATTTCTAGATTAAGTTGTGATGAGAGGCACATAAAATGAGGGTAAGGCTTTGTTATAATCCGCGCCGAGCCCTCTGCTCGAATCGCTATGAGTGAGCCGTCTACTCCGCTGATGCGGCAATATGCCGCCGTCAAGAAAGAGCATCCTACCGCGCTGCTGTTTTTCCGCCTGGGCGATTTCTACGAGTTGTTCTTTGAGGATGCGATTGTGGCTTCCAAGGAGCTGCAAATCACGCTGACCTCGCGCAATAAAGAGAAAGGCCTGGCCGTTCCCATGTGCGGAGTGCCGCATCATGCCGCGGAAGGGTACATCGGCAAGCTTATCCGTAAAGGGTTTAAAGTGGCCATCTGCGAGCAGATGGAAGATGCGCGGCTGGCCAAGAAGCACATCGGCACGAAACTGGTGCGGCGCGAAGTGACGCGCGTTGTTACTCCGGGGACTGCGGCAGATTCATTGCTGGGATCGGAAGAAAATAATTTCCTGGCCGCGCTGGCACAGGTGGGCGACCGAGTGGGTTTTGCGGCGCTGGATCTTTCCACCGGAGAGTTTCGCGCAACGGAGTTCTCGGGTGAGGGCGCGCTACGCAGGGTGCAGGAAGAACTGGAACAGTTGCGGCCGAAAGAATTGTTGTATGGCTCGGCGGCTCCTTTGTTCGATTTGAAGACCGACCGGAGCCAGACGTCTCAGCCTCGCGCGACTGCGGCTGCGTGTGCGGAGACTCCGCTAGACGACTGGATTTTCGCGCCGGACCATGCAATTCCGCTGCTGGAAAATCATTTCGGAGTGCTATCGCTCGAGGGATTTGGTCTGGCGGGGAGGACGGCGGCGACTGCCGCTGCCGGAGCGATTCTCTACTACGTGCGCTCGACGCAGCGTGGCTCACTCGACCATGTGGATCGCATCGGATGGTACGAGCGCCAGAACTGTCTGGTGCTGGATGCGGTTACGGTTAGAAATCTGGAATTGATTGAACCATTGTTCGCCGGGACCGATGCGGGCATCACTCTATTTCGCTCGATCGATGCCGCGGTCACTCCCATGGGTAAGCGGCTGCTGCGGGCGTGGTTGCTGCGGCCGTCGCTCGATCTCGCCGAGATCAACGCGCGCCTGGACGCCGTAGAAGCGGGCGTGAAAGATACGATTGCTCGCGAGGAATTGCGCCGCGCGCTCGACGGAGTATTCGACCTGGAGCGTCTTTTGAGTCGCGTGACGCTTGAGACGGCGAATCCCAGGGATGTATTGGCCCTGGCCGCGTCGCTGGGAAAGATTCCGGCAATCAAGGCAGCGGTTGGACGATTGGCAGCGGAGCGGCTGAAGACTCTGCTCGCATCGCTCGACGAACTGGGTGACCTGCGCGGCCGCATCGAAACAACAATTGTGCCCGAACCTCCGCTGAGCTTTGCCGATGGCGGAGTGGTTGCCCCCGGAGTCGATCGCGTTCTCGATGAATTGCGCGAGCTGTCACGCAACAGCAAGCAGGTACTGGCCCAGATCGAGCAGCGGGAGCGCGGGCGAACCGGAATCGGTTCGCTCAAGGTAAAGTTCAACTCTATTTTTGGCTATTACCTCGAGGTGTCCAAGCCGAACCTGCACTTGGTGCCGCAGGATTATGAACGCAAACAAACCTTGGTGGGAGCGGAGCGCTTTACCACTCCTGAATTGAAAGAGTATGAAGCGAAGATTCTCGACGCACAGGAAAAGATTGTCGAGATCGAACGCCGCCTGTTCACCGAGTTGCGGACGGCGATTGCTGCTGAGGCGAAGCGAATTCGGCAGACCGCTTTGGCACTGGCAGAAGTAGATGTGCTGTGCTCTCTAGCACACGTCGCGGCACTGCGGAATTACTGTAGGCCGCAGTTCATTGCGTCCGCCCCGGGCGAAGCTGGTGATCTCGAGATTATTGAGGGCCGGCATCCAGTGATCGAACAGCAGGAGATGGCTGGTGGGAGCGAGCGCTTTGTCCCCAACGATCTTTATCTGAATGCGGTCACGCACACCATTCTGCTGCTGACTGGACCAAACATGGGTGGCAAGTCGACCTATTTGCGACAGACGGCATTGATCGTGATCCTGGCTCAGATGGGTTCGTTCGTTCCCGCGCGGTCGGCGCGGCTCAGCGTAGTTGACCGAGTCTTCACTCGCATTGGCGCGAGCGACAACTTGGCCCGTGGCCGCTCGACCTTTATGGTCGAGATGACTGAAACAGCCGCGATCCTGCATACCGCGACGGCGCGTTCCCTGATTCTTCTTGACGAAGTTGGCCGCGGCACTTCGACTTATGACGGGCTGGCAATCGCCTGGGCCGCAGTCGAATATTTGCACGCGCGGGTTCGCGCCAAAACTTTGTTTGCGACCCACTATTTCGAGCTGACGGAATTGGCTGAGCAGCTTGCCGGAGTCAAGAACTACCACGTCTCGGTGAAGGAAACCGGTGGCGGCATCGTTTTCCTGCGCAAAGTTGAGCCCGGAGCCGCCGATCGCAGCTATGGCATTGAAGTCGCCAAGCTGGCCGGACTGCCGAATGAAGTGATCACGCGCGCACGTGAGGTGCTGGCCGAACATGAATCGGCCGAACGCCAGCTGACGGAGCATCTTTCGCCCGGATCCACGTCCCCTGCGACGCAATTGACGATCTTCACGCCGTTGTCGCAACCCGTGCTCGAAAAGTTGCGCGAAGTAGACTTGAACCGCCTCACGCCGCTGGAGGCGCTGAATTTGCTGGCAGAGTTGAAGAAAGAAATCTGAGCGCACTTGAGGAATGTAAGTCTGACCCGATGCCTTCTCAACGCAAAAATAACCAGGTACTCGACATCGGGCAACTCCTGATCGTCGGCTTCGACGGTACGAAGATGACGCCGCACCTCAGTTCCCTGCTAATGCGACTGCAACCGGCGGGAGTGATCCTGTTCGCGCGGAACATTAAGACTCCCGAGCAGACCTGGCGGCTCCTGCGCGATTGCCAGAACTGCGTTGCGACTCCTTTATTTACCTGCGTCGACCTCGAGGGCGGCAGTGTGGACCGTTTTCGCGACGTGCTAGGGCCAGCGCCCTCTGCGGCGGACGTCTTCGCCACCCGCGACCGGAAACTCTTTCGCAAGCACGGCCAGGTGATTGGCGAAAACTGCCACGCTCTGGGATTCAACGTTGACTTCGCCCCTGTGCTGGACCTGGCGTTTGAAGCCTCACGCAGTGTGATGAACTCACGCACCGTTTCGGCAAATCCGCGCGAAGCGGTTGACTATGCCCGCGAGTTCCTGGCCGGTCTCCGCGCGGTGAGCGTTCTGGGATGCGGCAAGCACTTTCCCGGCCTCGGCGAAGGCAAGCTCGACAGCCATCACAAACTGCCGCTTATCAAGAAGCCGCTAAAGAAGCTCTGGATCGAAGATCTCGTTCCCTACCGCACGCTTCGCGCGCAGCTGCCGCTGGTGATGATTTCGCACGCGGCGTATCCGATGGTCACGCGCGACAAGACTCCAGCTTCGCTCTCGAAGGTGTGGATCACGGACATCCTGCGCAAGCGCATCGGCTACCGCAACCTGGTCGTTTCTGACGATCTGGAGATGGGCGGAGTTATGTCAGCGGCTCCGGTAGGAAAAGCTGCAGTTAATTTCATTCGAGCAGGCGGTGACTTATTCCTGGTCTTCCATCG
>JAUTWY010000627.1 GCA_030838305.1 Acidobacteriaceae bacterium | reverse complement strand
CGCAGCGCGAAGATGCGGGCGGCGGAAAAAGTTTAGATTCCGGAAAACCTGCCGGAGTCCCCGGCACAGCTGTAATGGCGTGCCGGGCGTTCAGGTTCTGAAGACAGCGGACAGGAATAATAATAATTAAAGATCCGCGAGCATTAGGGGTTCCGTGGTAGGAATCCGATTCTGAGGTTGGAAAATGTACACAGGAACATTGATCAACGATCTGATGGCGACGGTGGAGCGAGCCGAACGAGGCGTGTTCCAAAAACAAATCGTGGATGAAATGGAACTGCTGCGGATGTTCGATCTGCAGGCAACACAAGTGCACGGGGAACCCGTTTACGCAGGAGCGGCATAAATGGCAGCAGCAGCAGCGGCAATGAACAGCGCACCGGCGCCTCGGCGAAATACGTTTTTCACCGGAACGCCGGAAATCTACTTCGCCAAGGCGATCGACAATTCACGGTTGGTCAAAGTCGAGGATCCGGGGAGGAATCGCGAGATGAAACAATTTGGCACCGCGCTCGCGTGCTTGTTTCTGCTGGTGTTTACCTATGCCTGGCAGCATTTCCGCGCCATCGAATACGGGTACCAGATCGAATCGTCCAAGCGCGAACTCAACAACCTGACGGAAATGAACCGTGCCCTGCGGCTGGAAGATGCGTCTTTGCGCGATCCGGAACGAATCGATGTGATGGCTCGTCGCATGGGTCTGGTGCCGCCGGAACCGGGACAAGTCATCCGCATGGACAGCGCGCCAGTGGATGCTAATGCGCCGGTGATGGCGAGCGTTGAGCCGGTCATCGTGCTGACGGGCCAGTAAAGCAAGTGGTAAAGAGAGAGCCGAGCTGCGCTCGGCATGGACAGCCGGGGCGGCTATCCTCACGCGATGGAGTTGGCGGTCCGCCTGGAGGCGGTCCGCCATATTTGTCTCAGCGGCCAATGGCCATCGACTAACAACCAACGACGCTTCATGACAACTAACTCCAACCTCGGCAAGAACTCGCGGCTCTACCTGCTAGGCGCGATGCTTCTTTTTTGGTGCGTGGTGATTTGTGGGCGGCTTATCTATTTGCAGGTCTTCCTCTACGGTGGATTCGTAAAGCAGGCCGAACACCAGCAGCAGCGTGAGATCCCACTTTCCGCCAAGCGCGGCGTAATCTACGACCGCTCCGGAAAAGAATTGGCGATGTCCGTTCTGGTGGATTCGGCCTTTGCCGTTCCGTCGGAAGTGAAGGATCTTCCTACCGCGGTTTCTCTGATTACGCGCATCACCGGCGACGACCGCAATGTAGTGCTGGCCGATTGCCGTAATCACAAGACTTTTTGCTGGGTGGCACGTAAGGGGAATGACGAAACCATTCAGCGCATCAAGTCGCTGAACCTGCAGGGCATCCATTTTCAGAAAGAGCCGAAGCGCTTTTATCCCGCCCGCGACCTGGCCGCGCAGGTGCTGGGAACTGTGGGGATGGAAGACTCCGGACAAAGCGGCATTGAACACGCATTCGACGACGAACTCCGTGGCCGAGCCGGAAAGATGTTTGTCTCTGTGGATGCGCGGCGCCAATGGTTTTCCGATGTCGAGAAGCAGCCCGAAGCGGGCGAGAACCTTGTCCTGACCATCGACAAGAATATTCAGTACATTGCCGAGAAGGAACTGGAGCAGGCAATCCACGACACACAGGCGATCGCGGGCACGGTGATCGTCGAGAACCCGCATACCGGAGAAATTCTGGCGCTGGCCAACCGGCCCACCTTCAACCCCAACCTGCGCAAGCAGATTACTCCCGCCGCGCTGACCAACCGCGCCGTCAGCTATGTTTACGAGCCGGGGTCCACCTTCAAGCTGGTCACGATTTCTGCTGCGCTCGAAGAGAAGTTAACCAACCCGAATGAAGTGTTCGATTGCCAGATGGGGTCGATCGTCTACAACGGCATGCGCATTCGCGACTCCAAGCCGCACGGCTTGCTGCCTGTGTGGGGCGTGCTGGCGGAGTCAAGCGACGTGGGCGCAATCAAGATTGCGCTCCGGCTGGGCGAAGACCGCTTCTACAAATACATTCGCGCGTATGGATTCGGGCAGCAGACCGGAATCGAGTTGCCGGGAGAAACGCGCGGCCTGACCAAGCCGGTAAGCCGCTGGTCGAGAGTTTCGATTGCGGCTATTTCGATGGGTCAGGAAATTGGAATTTCACCGATTCAACTGGCCGGACTCATTTCCACATTTGCGAATGATGGCGTGTGGGTCGCGCCCCGCATATTGACCGGCAAAGTCGAGCCCCAGGGCACGCCCAAGACGGTGGCATTTCATCCCGGGCCATCGCGCCGGGTGATTTCCAGTTACACCGCTGCCGAGATGCGGGCAATGATGCAGCAGGTCGTGCTCGAAGGCACAGGGCGCAAGGCAATTCTGGAGGGTTATACCGCGGCGGGCAAGACAGGAACTGCGCAGAAGGTGGATCCGGCGACCGGAGCGTATTCGAAGACGAAATATATCGGCTCGTTCGCGGGGTTCGCGCCCCTGAACAACCCGCAAATTGTCGTAGCAGTCATTCTGGATTCAGCTGTGGGGCTGCATCAGGGCGGCCAAGTGTCAGCACCAGTGTTTCGTCGTGTCGCACAGCAGGTGCTCGAGTATCTCCACACGCCGCACGACCTGCCGCTTGCCCCGCAACATCAGTTGCTGCTCGCGCAAGCGAAGATGAAGGATAAAGATTTAGAGGAAGGCACTCCGGATCACCCCGGTGAACCGCTGGAGACGGCAGAGGTGAACGGCGATTCCAGTGTGGCGCGGACGCCCTCGCCCGCAAATCCACGGACCGAGGGAAAGGTGCTTCAGGCAGCGATCCGGGAAACTCAGTCCGTACCGGCAAGTCCGGCGACAGTCAACGATGCCAACCAGCCACAGGCTCCCGCAAACTCTGGCGCGAATGGGGATGCTGCGCCAACGAAACTTCCAACCTCTGGCACGGTCGTGCTGGATGTCGAGCAAGGCGGGATCGAAGTGCCTTCCTTCATTGGCAAGACCGTGCGCGGTGCCGTAGAGGCCGCGGAAGATGCTGGTCTGGATCTCGAAGCCGTGGGCAGCGGCCTGGCACGTCAACAATCTCCGCCGGCCGGGTCCCATGTCGCTGCGGGCGCGCACGTAATGGTGCAGTTCGGACGCTAGGAAACCTCGGTTAATTCCCCAGTTTGACCCGCCGAAAAACCGCGTGTTACGGTAAACAGTCACGCCATCTCGAAGACCAGTCCCGCTTGCTGATTGAGGTTTGGAATTTGCCTTCTGTTGAATCGACGCCTGCCAGCACCACTCCCACCGTGCGCAAGACTGCGCTGAACGCTGTCCACCGGCGGATGGGTGCGAAGATGGTTGATTTCAATGGTTGGGACATGCCGGTGGAATATCCAGCGTCGATCGGTGGTGGAATTATTAGCGAGCACCTGGCTGTTCGCACCGGCGTTGGCATTTTTGACGTCAGCCACATGGGCGACATTCGCTTGGCCGGACCGCAGGCGCTAACTGCGGTGCAGCATATTTCCATGAATGACGCCTCCCGGCTGGCGGTGGGGCAGGCGCAATATTCCGCGCTGCTTTATCCACAGGGAACGTTTGTGGACGATGTGATCGTTCATCGTCTGAGGGAGGATGAATATCTGCTGGTGATTAATGCCGGCACCCGCCAAAAGGATTTCAACTGGGTGCGCGACAATACGCGGCAGTTTGACTGCGCGTTGGAAAATCTTTCCGACGACTTCACGCAGATTGCCATCCAGGGGCCGAAAGGCGTGAACGTCCTGCAGAAGCTGACTGATGCGGATTTGAGCGCGGTAAAGTTTTACTGGGTCACGCATGGAACTGTCTGCGGACTCAAGAATATTCTCATCGCGCGCACCGGGTACACAGCCGAAGATGGATTCGAGATTTACATTCCGGCGGACGAGGCTAGCAGTGCGCGCGTCTGGAATGAGATTCTAGGCGCGGGAAAAGAATTCGGGCTGGTTCCATGCGGACTCGGTTCGCGCAACACACTGCGCCTCGAGGGCAAGCTGCCGCTCTATGGCCACGAGATTTCCGATACGATTAATGTTTGGGAAGCTGGCCTCGATCGCTTTTGCAAAATGGAGAAGCCGGAGTTCGTCGGCCGCCCCGCGCTGGAGAAGGCGAAGGCGGCGGGTGTGAAACGAACTCTGGTCGGGTTGGAAATGACAGAGCGCGGCATCGCGCGTGATGGATATAAGGTGTGGGACGACGGAGGACGCGAGATCGGGTATGTTACGAGCGGATCACTGGCGCCATTTCTCAAGAAAAACATTGCGTTGGCGTATGTGCCTCCAGACTTAGCCGCGCTGGGCACGGTGGTGAGCGTTGAGATTCGCGGGCTGGGTGTGGCGGCACAGGTTGTGCCGACCCCGTTTTACAAGCGGCCGAAGAAAGCTTAACCACGAAGGGCGCGAAGGTACACGGAGGGAAACTAGAAGCCATCATGGCCTATCCAACAGATCGCAAATACACGAAGCAGCATGAGTGGATCCAGGCAAAGGGGTCTACCGGCACCGTGGGCATAACCGACCATGCTCAAGAGTCCCTCGGCGACATCGTATTCGTCGAATTGCCCAAGGTGGGGGCCGAACTCGCGGCTGGCAAGCCGTTTGGAACTGTCGAGTCCGTGAAAGCGGTCTCGGACTTGTACGCCCCCGCTTCCGGGACCGTGACCGAGGTGAACGCAACCCTGGCTACGTCTCCCGAGGCGGTAAATAAAGACGCGCACGCTGCGTGGATGATGAAGATCACGATCAAGAATC